>NZ_JBFUHH010000010.1:0-78762 GCF_056402495.1 Microvirga sp. P4_A5
CAGCAGGACGAGGATCTTCAGGTTGCGCCAATTCTTGCCCGCAACGATCTCGCGCGCCGCGGCGAGCCAGACGATCAGAAGAAACGAAATATCCGCGACGGCAGCGTATCCCCACCCTGTCCACGCGGAACTCGTCACAGCCACGCGCCCGAGCAACCATAGCAAGACCAGCACCAGCAGCGGGAGCCCCTGAATGGGAAGACGCCCGGTCCAGTTGGGAATGGTGGTCAGCAGAAATCCCGTGATCACCGCCGCGAGGTAGCCGTAGAGCATTTCGTGAATGTGCCAATCCCGGGCCGCGAAGGCCGTCGGCAGCGTGACGTCCCCGAAATAGATCGGCACCCACACCAGAATGGCGAGTCCCGCATAGAGCGAGCCCAGCAGAAAGAACGGACGGAATCCATACGACAGAAGGGCGGGACCGTCATAGTCGCGCAGGCGAGGGATAGGGGCCATGCTCGGTATCCTTGCGCCAGAATTCCATCGAAACGAAACATGCGTCGGCGCGACCTGAGCCGCGCCGACGCTATCCTGCAATACTTACTTTATTTGGCGGCGGTTTTCTGTGTTTCCATCGTCTCGAAGAGGGTTGCAAATGCCTGCTTCGCCTTGCCGGGATGCGTCGCCGCCTTGGCTTGGTCGGTGTTGGTCGGCTCGCCGACGACGATCATGCCGACCATTCCCATTCCATAGTGAGGCTTGCAACGATAGCCGTAGACGCCTGCCTTATCGACTGTGATCGTGATGTCCTCGTTCATCTTTCCAACGAAGGCCTGCGCACCTTCGGGAAGCATCGCTGGAACGCTCTCGACATTGTGCCCCTTGTCGGAAGCCAGGAACTTGATGGTATCGCCGGGCTCGGCCTTCACGAAGGCTGGTTCGAACACCATCACGCCGCCGGCACCTTTGTTGAGCATCTTGACTTCGATCTCGGCGGCGCTGGCCGCTCCTGCGAGAGCGAGGACTGCTGCGAATGCTCCCAGGGCAATGATCTTGCGCATGATGTATCTCCTTATTGCGAATGCCTGAATGAGCCCGAAAGCTCGTGGCAGTGTCATAGGAGCCCTTGGATGCGGCCTGTTTGTTGCAGCGCAAACAAGTTTTCAGTTCCGAGGTTGCAGAGCGACTAAGGCAGCGCCTGTTTGCACTGGAGCAAATCCGCAGGCCGCCGGAATGTCTACAAACTCCCTATCCGATGACGGACCATACCGATCCGCCAGACGGTCCCACAAAGGTGAGTGTGATGAAAACTCTGATGACCTCGGGACGTCGGCCGCTTCTCGCGACCGCTGCTGCCCTTGCCCTTGGTACGGCGGTCCTGCTTCCGGTCGATCTGGCGGCGCGCGACAAGGTCGCGGCGGCCTCGACCGGCCATGTCCATTCCCAGGCGACGGACGGGATCCCCGGCGCGCCGATCGATATCGCCCGTGATCCGACCGACCTTCCCGGCCCCATCGAAGCGCGTGGCCCGCGGCGGATCAAGGTGAATCTCGATACCGTCGAGGTGACGGGCCGGCTCGCCGACGGCGCGACCTATCATTACTGGACGTTCAACAAGAAAGTGCCGGGCCCCTTCATCCGGGTAAAGGTCGGCGACACCGTGGAAGTGAGCCTCAAGAACCACGACGACAACATGTTGATGCACAATGTCGATTTCCATGCGGTCACCGGTCCGGGCGGCGGCGCGAAGGCGACGGAGGCGGCGCCGGGCGAGAGCCGCGGCTTTGAATTCAAGGCGCTCAATCCCGGCCTCTACGTCTATCATTGCGCAACCCCGATGGTCGCGCAGCACATCGCCAACGGCATGTACGGCCTGATCCTGGTCGAGCCGGAAGGCGGCCTGCCGAAGGTCGACCGCGAGTTCTACGTGATGCAGGGCGAGCTCTACACGGAGAAGCCGATCGGCACCCAGGGGCACCTGGAGGAGAGCTACGACAAGCTCGTCAACGAGCGTCCGGAATTCTTCGTGTTCAATGGCACCACCGACAGCCTGAAGAAGGCTCCCCTGAAAGCGAAGGTCGGAGAGAACGTGCGCGTGTATTTCGGCGTCGGCGGACCGAACTTCACCTCGTCGTTTCACGTCATCGGGGAGATTTTCGACAATGTCTATCCCATGGGCTCGCTGACGAGTCAGCCGCTCAACGACGTCCAGACCGTCACGACTCCTCCGGGTGGCGCCATCGTGGTGGATCTGAAGCTCGACGTGCCGGGCAACTATATCCTGGTCGATCATGCGTTGAGCCGCGTCGAGAAGGGGCTTGCGGGCGTCCTCGCGGTCGAGGGCCCGGATAATCCCGAAATCTTCAAGGACTTCGACCCGAAGCGCTCGGCGAGCGCCCTCGGTCACTAGGTTTCGGACACGACCCTGAGGAGAGCCCGGCATGACCGGGCTTTTCTTGTCCGGATCGCCCTCGGGCGCGATGCGAGAAGGCGCATTCACACCCCGCCCCCATCCATGTAGAAGGAGGGCGGGAGTTCACGTAATGTCTCATGTCGACCGGTCTTTGATCACCAACCTTCCGTTGTTCGCCGGCTTGTCGCCGGAGGACCTCGACGACATGCTGCGCGAGGCCCAATCAATCCGCTACACGAAAGGATCGAGCGTCTTTCAGCAGGACGAGGACGCTCATTCGTTCTTCGTTCTCCTGCACGGGCATCTCCGGGTCATGAAGCTCACGCCGGACGGCCAGCAGGTGGTCGTTCGCTTCGTCGTGCCCGGCGAAATGTTCGGGATCGCCATGGCGATGGGACGCACGACCTACCCGGCCACCGCGCTCGCGGTCGTCGACAGCATCGCGCTCGTCTGGCCGTCGGCGATCTGGCCACGGCTGGTGGCAAAACACCCGAACCTCGCGGTCAATACGCTCCAAACGGTCGGAAGCCGGTTGCAGGACGCCCATACGCGGGTGGTCGAGATGTCCACCGAACAGGTGGAAAGGCGTGTGGCCCACGCCCTGCTGCGCCTTGCCCAACAGGCTGGGCGCAAGGTCGAAGAAGGCATTCAGATCGATTTTCCCATCTCGCGGCAGGACGTCGCCGAGATGACGGGCACCACCCTTCACACGGTCAGCCGCATCCTGAGCGCGTGGGAAGAGCAGGGTTTCGTGGAAGGCGGCCGGCAGAGGATCATGATCCGTGAGCCGCACAAGCTTCTCCTCATCGCCGAAGGCGCGCAGAACTAGGCCGTGGCAGCGGCCCTCGATGCGGCATTGAACCCTCGGGACGATCCCCTATGATCATATTCAGCGAGTCAGCAGGAGAATTGTGATGCGCGTTGCCCTCATTGCCTCCCTCATCGTCGCCGCCGGAACGGGATATGCCCACGCTCAGGATGCGGCCGCGGGAGAGAAAACCTTCGCCCAGTGCAGGGCCTGCCACCAAATCGGCGAGACCGCCAAGAACGCCGTAGGACCCGTGTTGAATGGTCTTTTCGGTCGCCCGGCCGGCACTGTGGAAGGCTACAATTATTCACCGGCCAACAAGAATTCCGGCATCACGTGGGACGAGGCGGTCTTTGCCGAATACATCAAGGACCCCAAGGCCAAGATCCCCGGCACCAAGATGATCTATGCGGGCATCAAGGATGAAAAACGCGTCACTGACCTCATCGCATTCCTGAAGCAATACGACGCGACCGGCAAGAAGATGTGAATGACGGAAACGCCTGTCCATCGCGAACTGACACTGATCCAAAGCTCGGCGCTTCCGTTCGGGTCCGAAACCTGAAAGGAAGCGCGGCGAGCACGGCCATGTGACGGACACAAGTCTGCTCGCCCGATGCGAACAGGACGAGGGAAGTCCGGTGCCGCACATCTCCTCAAGCGCCATCCTGCGGATCGATTACGAACGCGGCACCCGTATCTTGCGCGTCACGTTCCGCGAAACGGGAAGCTATGTATATTTCGACTTTCCTCGCGCGCTCTACGAGGAATTTCTCGATGCGCCGTCGAAAGGCGAGTTCTTCAACGAACGCATTCGCGACCGATACGCGGCGGAGAAACGGGATTGACGTTTACAGCGTCAGCGCGACGCCGGCGGAGCCGGTTCCCCGAGCGAGAGCATCAGCCGGTTGGCCCAGTTGAAAAAGGCCGAACCATTGATCACGTCCACGATCTCGCGGTCATCGAGGCCCGCCTCCCGCAACGCGTCTATCTCATCCTCGCCGAATGCGACGGGAGTCTTCGTCAAGGCAACCGACGCCGCAACGATTGCATCCCAGCGCTCGTCGATCTGCGCACCGATGCCCTCGTCGAGAAGCCGCTGGACCTCGTCGTGCCGCTTTGAGAACTGCGTCGCGAAGCGCGCGTGAACCGACGCGCAAAAAATGCAGCCATTGTAGCGAGAGGTGGCAGCCGCCGACAATTCGCGCTCGGCGCGCGGCAGGCCGGATTTCGTGTTGTAGAAAATATCCTTGTCGGTCTTGGTCCTGAACTGAAGAATGTCCGGATCCCGCGCCAGCAGCATGAAATAGTCCGATTTCGACCGCGACGCATCGACCAGGCCGGCCCAATGACGGTCGGTCAGTTGTTCGGCGGGAAACGGTTCGAGCCAAGGCAGCCAACCGAGATCGTCCTGGGTGAAAGTCGCCGGCTCCACGTTGTCCGGATGCGCGATGGTGGTCGTCATGATGATGCTTGATCCTTGCGTCGGGGCGGTGCGGCGGCGGGACTAGAGAGAGCCGCCCGAAGCCAGTGCGGCCGCCAGCGACGAGACATCCGCCTCGCGGAGGGCAACGTTCTTCGCCAATGCGCGAAGCCCGGCGATCACGCGGATCTGGAACGCGAGAAACGACACCAGCTGCGACAGGGTCACGATGCCGTCTGTCGACCATCCTGCATCGAGCAGGCGCTGCAGCGCGGCGGGGCTTGCGTCGCGTGGATGAAACACCAGCAGATGCGCGTGTTCGAACGCGCCGGCGAGCCGGGGTCCGAGAACTTTGTGCGCGCCATCCGACGTCCGGTAGGTTGCACCGGCGCTGTCCTCGGAACTCAACGGTCCGGTAGGGAACCTGCCATAGGGCCCCTCGCCTGTTCCGAGCGCGATCTCGTCATCGATGGCTGCGAGATAATCTGTCCCGGCAAGTGGACGCAGATGCGCGGCGTAAAAGCGCGAGACTTCCTGCTGGCGATGGAGACCTGCGACGAATGTTGCGACCGCAAAGCGTTCTTCCAACGTGATGTCGCGCGGGTCGTCCGGCTCGAAGAGCGCGCCGTAGCTCTTTTGCGCGTTGTCCCGCGCTTCCGGACGCAAGGAGCGCACCGCGTCCAGGTGTGAGCCCGGTGCGATGCCCACGAGTTCGTCGATAATGTCGCGTCTCTGCGTCGTCATGGCCTTTTCGATTCCCGTCGTTTTTCCGGCGTGGTCGGCAGCCGTCGCGGGACGTCTTCGCCACGCCGAACGCTTCCGGTCCGTCGGATTTTTCGTGACGCATTCTCGCGGATTGGTCGCGGCGAAACAACCGGAACGTTCTTTTTTTCGAACGCCCCGTTCGGRCATAATCTTCCTCCGATCGTCAGTCGCGGAGAACTCCCTCCCGAATGCAAGCAAGCGCGGCGCCAGACAAGCCGCGCATGTCGAATCGCCGATCTTTTTAAAGATCGATGCGGCGCTCACCCGCGGCCCCGGTGACCGGTCGGAACAGGTCGCGCAAGCGTGGAGATAGCGCGATCCGGTTTCTCCCGTCGCGCTTGGGGACGTTCACGTCGATGGGACGGGACAGTGTCCTGAAAATATTTCGCAAGCTGTAAGTTGTTACCTGATCGTTGGGATGGATCTGATGGATCGCCTCCCTTCCTGGCCGAAGATTCTCCTTGATTGGCGCGTTTGATGATCGTCGACGCGCAGGAGACGATGCATGAGAGCGATGAGAGCGGCATTGATCCTGTTGCCCATCGTCTCGGCGCCGGAAGCCTTGGCCCAAGGCCGGCCGGCCTCGCCGGCGATGAGCTGTCTCGCGGCGAACCGATATGTGAGCGCCGCGGGCGCGCTCGTGCTGAGCACCGGAACCTACACCTATGACCGCTTCGTCAGCAGCGGGAGGTTTTGCGCGGCGGGGGAAACCATCGAGCCGGCTTGGGTGCCGACCGCCGATATCGAACAATGTTTCGTCGGATATCGCTGTCGCGGATTGGCGCAGCGCCAGTCGAGCCGGTGATGGCCTTGGCGTTGCGCTCTACAATGTGAAACGCCCGCGCCGTGGCTCATCAGAGGCCTCGGCCGGGCGTTCCGAGCGATACGCAACCTGCTCATCCACATCACATCGTAAAATCTCGGTTCACGAAATGGGCGAGACTACGTTTTCCCCCGTAGACGGGCGCACTAATCCGAAATTGCCGAACAGCCGCGCTTGTTGGCCCGCCTAGATGTGGATCGCGTGGCCGAGCGCCCCGAGCGCCGCCTCGAAAAACGCCTCCCCTTGTGTCGGGTGCGCGTGAATCGTGCCGGCGATGTCCTCCAGCCGCGCGCCCATTTCGAGTGCCAGGCTGAAAGCCGAGGAAAGCTCGGCTATTCCGGCGCCCACGCCCTGGATGCCGAGCAGCAGATGGTTATCGGCACGCGCCACCACGCGGATGAGGCCTGCCTCATTGCCCAATGTCATGGCGCGGCCATTGGCCTGGAACGGAAAATGTCCGATCGTGACTTCGACGCCGCCGGCGCGCGCCTCCTCGGGCGACAGGCCCACCGTGACGATTTCAGGATCGGTAAAGCACACGGCGGGGATGCCGGTCTTGTCCCAGGCGCGCTTCCGACCGCCGACGATCTCCGCCACCATCTCCCCCTGCGCCATGGCGCGGTGAGCCAGCATCGGCTCACCCGTCACATCGCCGATGGCGAAAATTCCGCGCATCGAAGTGCGGCACTGGTCGTCGATCTGGATGAAGGGCCCATCCATCGTGAGGTCGATGTCTTCGAGCCCCCACCCGGCCGTGAGCGGCCGGCGGCCCACGGTCACGAGGATCTTGTCGGCGGGAAGTATGACTTCGTTCCCATCCACTGTTTCGATAGCGAGACCGTCGCGCTTGAGCGCTTTTGCCTTAGCGCTCGTGAGGACCTCGACGCCAAGCTCGCGAAGACGCTTCGAGACCGGGCGGGTCAACTCGGAATCATATTGCGGAAGGATACGGGACTGCGCCTCGACGACCGTCACGTCGGCGCCGAGCTTGGCGAAAGCGGTACCGAGTTCGAGCCCGATATAGCCACCCCCCACCACGACGAGTTTGCCCGGAACCTCCGCGAGCGCGAGCGCACCCGTGGACGAGATGACCCGCTCGCCGAACGGGAGAAACGGCAACGTCACGGCCTCCGAGCCGGTTGCGATCACCACTTGTTCGGCGCGCACGACCTGCACCCCGAGTTCGGTCGCGACTTCAACCGTCTTGCCGTCGCGAAAGGTTGCCCAACCGACGAGCGCCTTGACGCCCGCCTTCTTGAGGAGGTGCGTGACGCCGTTATTGAGACGACCGACGATGCCGTCCTTCCACGCGATGGTCCGGCCGAAGTCGAGGACGGGGTTCTGCGCGGCGATTCCGAACGGGTTGCTGCCCTGCGCCATGTGCCGAACGGCCTCGAATTCGTCAGCCGCGTGGATCAGCGCCTTGGAGGGGATGCAGCCGACATTGAGGCACGTTCCGCCGGCCTTCTTCGCCTCGACGATCACCGTATCGATGCCGAGCTGGCCCGCGCGGATCGCGCAGGTATATCCGCCCGGCCCGGCGCCGATCACCAGAAGCTTGCAGGAAATCTCTTTCATGGGATCAGCTTTCGATGAACATCATGGCGGGCGTCTCGATCAGCGCCTTGATGCGTTGGATGAACACGGCCGCATCCCACCCGTCGATGACCCGGTGATCGAAGCTCGACGAGAGGTTCATCATCTTGCGCGGGATGAACGTCGAGCCGTCCCAGATCGGGCGCACCATCATCTTGTTGACGCCGACGATCGCCACCTCGGGATGATTGATGATGGGTGTCGTCACGATGCCRCCCATGGCGCCGAGCGACGTGATGGTGATGGTCGAGCCGCTGAGTTCCTCGCGGGTCGCGGTGCCGGCCTTCGCGGCCTCCGCGAGGCGGCCCAGTTCGCCGCCGATCCCCCAGAGATCGAGCGCCTCCGCGTGCCTGACCACCGGCACCATCAGGCCCGTGGGGGTTTGCGCCGCGATGCCGATATGCACGCCCGCATGCTGATGGATGATACCCGCCTCGTCATCGAAATGCGCATTGAGATTGGGCTGTTCCTCGATGGCGCGAACCATCGCGCGCATCAGGAACGGCAGGAACGACAGCTTGGGTTGATCCTGTCGCTTGTCCTTGTTGAGCGCGGCGCGAAGATCCTCGACCGCGGTGACGTCGACCTCCTCCACGTAGGTGATGTGGGGAACCCGTGCATTGGCGAGGGTCATCCGCTCGGCGATCCGGCGGCGCAATCCCACGACCTTGATGTCCTCGACGGAGGTGCGCGCCTGCCGGACAGGCGCTCGCGCGCTTGCCGGACCCTTTGCAAACACCGCGTCGATATCCTCATGGGTGATGCGGCCCGCAGGGCCCGTGCCCGCGACCTGACGCAGGTCGATGCCGGCCTCCCGCGCGCGCAGACGCACCGCCGGCGCGGCCAGGGGCTTCTCGCCCTCGGGGCGAAGCGCGGCACCGGTCGACGCGCGGGGCGGGAGCGGCTTGGGGGGAGCGGCACGTTCGGCGGTTCGCGCCGGTGCTGGAGCCGGTGGCGGAGGAGCGGCGGCGGGAGGAGTTGCGGGCGCAGGCGCAGCTTTGGGTTCGGAGGTTGGAGCGGCGGCCTCACCCTCCCCCGCCACGTCGAGGCGCACGAGGTTGGAGCCCACCGCGACCACGTCGCCGACTTCCGCGCCGAGCCACAGCACCTTGCCTTCGACGGGCGACGGAATTTCGACCGTGGCCTTGTCGGTCATCACCGCGCCGAGGATCGCGTCCTCGCGCACGAGATCGCCGACCTTCACGTGCCATTCGACGAGCTCGGCCTCGGCGACGCCTTCGCCCACGTCGGGGAGTCTGATTACATGCTCGGCCACATCAGGACTCCATCGCTTTCAGCAGCGCCTGACCGACGCGGGCAGGACCCGGGAAGTAATCCCATTCCTGCGCGTGCGGATAAGGCGTATCCCAACCCGCCACGCGGGTGACGGGTGCTTCGAGGTGATAAAAACAGGTTTCCTGCACCAGCGCTGAAAGCTCCCCGCCGAAGCCGGATGTGAGCGTCGCCTCGTGCACGATCACGCATCGGCCGGTCTTGCGCACCGAGGCTTCGATGGTCTCGAGGTCGAGGGGAACGAGCGAGCGCAGATCGATGATCTCGGCATCGATGCCGGTCTCAGCCGCCGCGGCCTCCGCGACGTACACCATCGTGCCATAGGCCAGCACGGTCACGGCCGATCCGGCGCGTCGGATCGCGGCCTTGCCCAGCGGGATCGTGTAATGGCCGTCCGCCACCTCGCCGAGTTCGTGCTTCGACCAAGGCGTCACCGGGCGCTCGTGGTGGCCGTCGAAGGGTCCGTTATAGAGGCGCTTGGGTTCGAGGAAGATGACCGGATCGGGGTCCTCGATAGCGGAGATCAAGAGACCTTTCGCGTCGCTGGGATTGGACGGCATCACGGTTTTCAGGCCGGCCACRTGGGTAAACAGCGCCTCGGGGCTCTGGCTGTGCGTCTGGCCGCCGAAGATGCCGCCGCCGGTCGGCATCCGCACCACGAGCGGACAAGTGAATTGCCCGTTCGAGCGATAGCGCATGCGCGCCGCCTCGGAGACGATCTGGTCATAGGCCGGATACATGTAGTCGGCGAACTGGATTTCGATGCAGGGCCGCAAACCATAAGCCGCCATCCCCACGGCGGAGCCGACGATGCCGAGTTCGCTGATCGGCGCGTCGAAACAGCGGCTCTTGCCGTATTTCGCCTGCAGCCCTTGCGTGGCGCGAAACACACCGCCGAAGAAACCCACATCCTCGCCGAACACCACGACGTTGTCGTCGCGCTCCATCATCACGTCCATCGCATCGCGGATGGCTTCGATCATTGTCTTGCGGGGCATCGTCAGACTCCCGCCTGCTGGCGCTGCCGGCGCAGATGCGGCGGCATCTCGGCATAGACGCCCTCGAACATGTCGCGCGCCGACGGCCTGCCGCCCGCATGAAGGGTGCCGTATTTCTCGGCTTCCTTCTGGGCGCCGATCACGGTGTCGAGAACTTCGGCCTCGGCCTGCTTGTGGCGCTCCTCGGACCACACGCCACGCAAGATCAGGTGGTTCTTGAGGCGGATGATCGGGTCGCCCAGAGGCCACGCATCGGACTCGGTCTTGGGACGGTAGGCGGAGGGATCGTCCGAACTCGAATGCGCGCCGACGCGGTAGGTCACGTATTCGATGACCGTGGCACCGAGATTGCGCCTTGCGCGTTCCGCCGCCCATTGGGCCACCGCATGCACCGCGAGAAAATCGTTGCCGTCGACGCGCAAAGCCGGAAGCCCGAAGCCGAGACCGCGCGCCGCGAAGGTGCCCGACCCGCCGCGCGCGATGCCCTGGAAGGTCGAGATCGCCCATTGATTGTTGACGATATTGAGGACGACCGGCGCCTTGTAGGTGGAGGCGAAGACGAGCGCCGCGTGAAAATCGGATTCGGCCGTCGAGCCGTCGCCGATCCACGCGGCGGCGATCTTGGTGTCGTTCTTGATCGCCGAGGCCATCGCCCAGCCGACGGCCTGGATGTACTGCGTCGCCAGGTTGCCGGAGATCGAGAAGAAGCCGTGATCCTTTGCCGAATAGAGCACCGGTAATTGCCGGCCCTTCAGCGGATCGCGCTCGTTGGAATAGATCTGGCACATCATGTCGACGAGCGGATAGGCCGACGCGATGAGCAGCCCGGCTTGGCGATAGGTGGGAAAGTTCATGTCGCCCGGCAGGAGCGCGCGTTGGAACGCGCAACTCACGCCCTCCTCGCCCATATGCTGCATGTAGAACGAAGTCTTGCCCTGGCGTTGTGCCATCTGCATGCGCGCATCGAAGGCCCGAAGGGTCATCATATCGCGAAGACCCTTCAGCAATTCCTCGTCGGTCAGGCTGCCGGCCCACGGACCCACCGCCTCCCCGTCCCGGTTGAGGACCCGGATGATCGAATAGGCGAGCTTGCGCATGGTGGCCGGATCGGCGTCCACCTCGGGCCGGTCCACCGACCCCGCTTCCGGAATGGGAACGTTCGAAAAGTCCGGATGGCCGCCCGGCCGCACGGCGGGTTCGGGAACATGGAGCGCCAAGGGGGGATAATCGGTCATCGCGTCGTGGTCTCCCATTCGTTCGAGCCCGTAGAGACGGCAGTCGCCGGGGCGGCCGCGCGCGTTCCAGCCCTTGAGCATCTAGGTCAACGCTCAAGCTGGTCGAGCGCATAATGCATCAGCAAGGCTGACCTATCTACCAATATTTCCGGGAGACAAAATGCAACCTGTTGGAAGTTTGATCACGACGGCGGCGTCATGGCCACCAGCACCTCCCCGACCGTGACCTCAAGCTCCCCCTCGATAAGGTCGGCCAAACTTCCCTTGACCCAGGCAATGGCCTTCTCATTGGCCGCCAGGGCCGTGGCCTTGTCCTCGAAGAGGGTGACGGAGCCACCCGCCCCGTCGCCGGCATCGAAAACATAATAACCACGGAAGCCCGGAGAGCCCTTCAACATCTGGCCAATGCCGCTTTCCGCGCGGCGGGCAGCCTCCGCCACCGACCGCATCTTCCGGAATTTTCGAATCACGACATACATGGCCGACCCTCCTTGCAGGAATCCTCACAGGCGTTTCAGATCGAGAACCCCGCGCTCGCCGATCCAGACCTTCGCCAAGCGCGCCTCGGCGTCCTGCTGGGCCGCCTTGTCGCCCCGGGTCTTGGCCACTTCCATGAGGCCGAAAAGCGCCCAGCCGCTGTTGGGTGAGCGCTTCAGCGCCGCCTGGAAAGCCTGGTCGGCCTCATCGGTCCGCCCTGCCAGCAGCAGCGCCGCGCCGAGCGATTGCCGGACAGGGTAATACCAGTAGGGCGGCTCCATATAGATGAGGGATTCCTGCAATTCGGCTGCGCGCTGGAAGAACGGGATGGCCGCCGCGGGATCGCCTCTTGCCATCGCCATGCGGCCGGCCAGGACTTCTTTGGCAATGGTCAGAACCTCCGGGCCGGGAATGCCCGCCGCAGCGGCTTTTGCGAGATCCTCGGCGCCCGCGAGGGATTCCATGGCGGCTATTTCGGCCGGCACTTCGGCCGCCCGTCCGCGCTCCAGCAGGGCGAGGCCGCGCGCGTAATGGCGCATGATCTTCACATAAGTGGGTGCGTTGTCCTGGACCGCCAGCGCGAGCACCTCATCGGGCTGGCCGAACATGGCGCTGGCCCAGAAGGGCGCCGCCATGTCGGGCTGCACCATCGGCACAGCATTCGCCGCCTCGGGGCTGACGATCGTCCGCAGCTTCGCGGCCGCCGCCATGGCGGTCTTCGAATCCCCCGCGAGTTGCGCCGCGGCGAGAAGGAAGTGGACGTTGTGAGGATAATAGGCGAGCGGATACGGCCCCGTCGGCTTGACCGCGCCGATATAACTCTCATCGACCGCGACCGCCGCCTTGTTGGCATCCAGCGCGTCGAGATAGCGGCCTACCCGGTAATAGATGTGGCTGGGCATGTGCACGATATGGCCGGCGCCCGGGATCAGGGCCGCGAGCCTGTCCGCGCCGGCCTGGGCGCGCTCCGGCTTGTCGGAGGCTTCGACCGCGTGGATGTAGAGATGGATCGCACCGGGATGCTCGGGGTTCCGCGCCATCGCGCGCTCGAGTTCCGCGACGATCTCGTTGGCATATCCCTTCGCCCGCTTGCCGCCATCCTCCCAGTAATCCCAGGGCTGCGTGTCCATCATCGCCTCGGCGTGCATCACGGCGAACTCGACATCGTCGGGAAAGCGTTTCGCCACCTCACCCAGGGCTTCCGCCCAGGCCTTGTCGAGGGCTATCCGATCGGCGTTGGGATCGTCCGCATAGCGCTTGGTGAGGGCGGCGATCAGCGCCTGCTCCTTGTCGTTGGCATTGCCCGCGAGCGCCTGGGCCTGCTTCAGCGCCGCGAGCGCCGGAGCATTAGCCGCCGGGTCCATCGGCACGTTGATGTTGGGTCCAAGGACCCAGGCCTCCGCCCAGAAGCACATGGCACAGGTCGGGTCGAGCCGTTGCGCCTGACGGAAAGCCCGTCGGGCCTCGCCGTGATTGAACCCATAGGCGAGGCGAAGACCTTGATCGAAAAACGCCTGTGCGTCCGGGCTCGGTGTCGTCACCTTCCAGGCATGCCGCCCGAGATTGTCGAAGAGCGGCGGCGTCGCCTCGTCGTAGGCGCTGGGCGCTGCCGCGGGAGGGGCCTGAAGGCCGTGATGGAACGGCGCCACCTCCGTTTTCGGCGCGTCCTGCCCGGGCGCCGGCCCGGCAACGACGCAGGCCGCTCCCACCACCGCGGCACCGATGACGATTTTGCTGAACGCGTTCACTCCATACGCCGCACGAGGGACCATGTTAACCTCCCCGGTAGTCGGAATGCGCGCGAAGTCTACGCCTCATTGAGGCCGAGGAAAAGCAGCGCGGGCAAGCAGGGCAAGCATTCGTCGGCCAGACCGTCAACGAAAACTTCATCAAGAGCCCCGACACTGCCCGCCGTGGAAGCCTTGGCGGAGTGGGGTGAGCCTGGCGGCGATGCCACGCGCCTCCCACCCGCGGAGAGCATTAGGACACCATGATCCCGCCCGACCCGTTGGACCGTTTGCCGGTCGAAGTCGTCTCGACGTCATTCGATCTGCTCCAGATCGTCCTCGGCATCGCCATCCTGGTCGTCGTCGTGTTCATCCACGGCGCCGGCATCCGCCGGATCTCGCGTTACTTTTCGGGCCGGTGGGTGCACGTCACGACAGAGACGCCCCATTGGCGGGTCAATCTGCTGTTCGGCGTGGTGGTCGCGCAACTCGTCATCGTCCACCTGATCGAGGTGGTGGTCTGGGCGCTGCCGATCTACTGGCTGAACCTCATCCCCAATCTCTCGTCGGCGGCGTTCTTCGCGGCCGAAACCTACACCACACTCGGTGAGGGCGTCGTGCGGCTGCCGCCGAGTTGGCGCCAACTGGGCCCGATCATCGCGGTCTCGGGCCTTTTCACCTTCGGCTGGACATCGAGCGTGCTGGTCTATGTCATGACCCAGTTCGGCACGCTGGACACCCATCATGCGGAGAAGAAAAAGGCCGCGGATGCCGGAGACGCGGCGTAGGTCGCCCTGCTTCAGAAAACGTCCCGCAACCTCAGGCCGAACGACCACGCCTTCTGCTTGAAGACGGTCGCTGCCGGATTGGCCAGCATCTCGGGCGCGCCGCCGGCGCGGTTCGCGTTCGGGCTGATCACGCCAACGGTCACTTCGCCGTCCGTGTAGTAGCGATCGCCGCCGCCATTGCGCCCGTCGAGCGTCGGCCCCACCCCCGAGACCTGATAGGTCGACACCAGCATCCCGGCTTTCGAAAGGTCGTGGATCACGAGATCCCGGTCCGCATCCACGTCCGGGGCGATGTGGTGTGTGATCTCTCCCGTGTCGCGGCTCAACCCGACGCCCACGTCGAAACTCGCGGATCCGAGCCAGACCGGCCGTCCCTCGGCGCCTTTCTCGAGCACGCGCCAGAAGCGGACATGGTGGCGCCGATCGGCGCTGTTTCCGACCGGCATCTCGAACGCAAGGTCCTGCTTTCGCCCCTCGAACAGGAGCGTGCTGACCGGTGCCGCTACGTAAGGCCGGTCCAGAACGACGCTCGCGCCGATCTCGATGCTGCTGCGCAAGGTAATGGCGTCTGCCGGATGCCACCCGGCGGCCGCGAAAGCGCGGATCACCTCTTCCTTCGTTCCCACCAGCCCGACATTGATGGGATCGCCGGGAATGTCCTGCGTCGTGCGCGTCACCATGGGACGCGCCGCGAGCTGCGGCTGGTGCTCATAATGCAGCCACAGCCGGGGCAGGAGCAGATAGGCCGTCGCGAGATAGAGCGCGACCAAGACGAGCAAGATCGCCAACGTCCGATGCCAGAAGGTGCGGCGCCTGATCGTTGTCATGGCACGCGGTAGATCCGGCGTGGTCCGGCGATGCCGCGCAATTCGAATTCACCCATGCCCTCAGTCATCCGGCTGCACCTTTTTGCAAATTCTTCCGACACGACGAGATTGACGCCGAGCCGGTCGCAGAGCGCCTCCATCCGGCTCGCCTCGTTGACGGCGCGTCCGATAACGGTGAAATCGAGCCGGCGCGCGGCGCCGACATTGCCGTAGACGACGTCGCCGAAATGCAGCACCACATCGACGTCGAGGGGCGGCTCGCCGCTTCCAACCCGCCTTCGATTGACCGCCGCATTGGCGGCGATCGCCTCCTCGGCGGCGGCCAGCGCTTCTTCGCAGACCGGGCAAGGCCGCGCCTGCGGATCGCTGACGGGGAAGACCGCCAGCAGGCCGTCGCCCATGAATTTCAAGATCTCGCCACCGCGTTTCGTCACCGCGTTGCCGATGGCTTCGAAATGCTCGTTGAGCCAGCCTACCACCCGCAGCGGGTCCTCGCGTTCCGTGAGATGCGTGAACCCTTTCAGATCCGCATTGAGAAGGGCGGCCGAGATGCGCTCGCCCTCTCCGCGGCGGATTTCGCCGGCAAGAACGCGCCGTCCCGTCTGCGGCCCGAGATAGACGCCGAGCGCGTCGGCCGCTATGTGCGCGATGCTGATCCGATAGGCGGCGAGCGCCAGGGCCGGAACGAGACAATTGATGAGCCGGCATTGATCGTCGCTGAACCCGCCCCGTCGATCGGTTGCAACGGAAAGGGCGACGCCGGCAAGCGCAACCGACCCGCCGCTGAACGGAACAAGCCGCAACAGGTAATCGGTCGCGCCCTCGGATTGCATGTCGCGCAGGAGAGCGAAGCGGTCGATACCCTCCCCGTCCTCGAGACGGAAGCGCGCCATGTCCCTGTTGCGCGATTGCAGATCGAATATCACGCTGCGCTGGAAGTTTTCCGCCTGATCCTCGCCATGAGGCACGCGCTCCGTCGCGACCCCTTTGCCGCGCCACCAGATATACGCCACCGCGCGGGCGCTCGGATCGATGGTGGGCAGGGAAATGCTGGCGCGCAGAAGTGGAAACTGCGCCTCGACCAGCCGTTCGCTCAATCCGGTGAGCAGCGCATCGAGATCGTCATGCGCGGTCGCGAATTGCAGAACCCAATCGATGAGATCGTTTCCGGCGGCCCCGGCCATCCTCAGCCCTTCCATCGGATTGCATCAGCGGTTCATACCGCAGGGGACCGGAACCCGCCAGAGCAGAGGCTGGAACCGGCTAGTCGGGAACCGGCACGCGCGGCACCACGTTAACCCGGCACTCTTAACGCCCCGCCGTGGCGGCGCGCCGAATTTCGGCGATTTTCACAGGAGACTGAACACCATGACACATTCAGATGCACCGGGCGTCATGACTGGCGATCCCCTGATCGAGAGCGATCGCGTCGAGGGAACCAGTGTCTACGGGCCCGATGGAAACCATATCGGATCGATCAAGCGTCTGATGATCGAGAAGATGACCGGCAAAGTCACCTATGTGGTCATGTCGTTCGGCGGGTTCCTCGGGATCGGCGAGGAAGAGCACACCATTCCGTGGAATAAGCTCGATTACGACACCTCGCTCGGCGGTTATCGCACCGACATCACCGAAGAACAGCTCCGCGGCGCGCCGACCTTCTACCGCGAGGACGATTACCGCTGGTCGGATCGCAACCGCGAGCGCGAGCTCCACGATTACTGGAAAACCCCGTATTATTGGGGGATCTGACCCCTTCTTCCAGGGACGGCGGCCTCCGCCGTCCCATTCCCCGAATGGGACGCACGCGCTTAAAAATTACGGCAAAACATTGTCGAGGCGCGAGTGCTGTTCTATCTGGTAAGGCAGGTCAGGGGGGATGACATGCGTCTTATCATTGCAATCGGGGCGATCGGACTGGCACTGGCCGGCTGCCAGACCACGGAACAATCCATGATGAGTGCCGAAAGCGTTTGCCTTCAGGCCGGATTGAGGCCGGGCACGAGCGCCTATGGCCGCTGCATCAATGCCAGTTATCAGCAGAACGTCGCCAATTCCAATGCCGCCGCGAACGCCGTGGCCGTCGGCGCGGCCGCCGGCTTGATCGGCGGCGCCGTCATTGCTGCCAATTCGAGGCCTTATTACGGTGGCTATTATCGCCCCTACGGGTATTACAGGGGTGGCTATTGCAACCGTTGGGGCTGTTACTAGGCGCCACGGAGAACCATTGTCCACGGCTGCGCGTCCATCTCCTCGGGAGATGCCCGCGCGCGCCCGGGCCGCGAGGATCCGGACGGCTTTCGTCTTTGCTGCGCCCGGGCTCAGGCCAACGGAGCAACAAGGAGAACGTCATTGTCACGACTGGTCGTCGTTTCCAATCGAGTAGCCGTTCCGGACACCAAGAGCGCGGCCGGGGGATTGGCCGTCGCGCTCAAGGAAGCCTTTGAGGCCTATCCGGGAATGTGGTTCGGCTGGAGCGGCAAGGTCGCGGCGCATCCGTCCGCGCAACCGCGCATCGTCGACAAGGGGCGTGTCAAATACGCGCTCATGGACCTCACATCCATCGATCGTCAGGAATATTACAGCGGTTTTGCCAATCGCGCCCTGTGGCCGACCATGCATTACCGGATCGGCCTCGCGGATTTTTCGCGTTCCGACTACGCCGGATATCTGCGTGTCAACCGCACCTTCGCGACGGCGCTTTCGCAACTCGTGCGGCCCGACGATCTCATCTGGGTACACGATTACCATCTCATTCCGCTGGCGGCCGAACTGCGAACGCTGGGCGTCGAAAACCGGATCGGCTATTTTCACCACATCCCGTGGCCGGCGCCCGAAGTCTTCGCCACCCTCCCCGGCAGCACCGATTTGCTGCGCGCCATCATGTCGTACGATCTCGTGGGCGTGCATACCGAGCGTGACGCCGACAATCTCAGACGCGGACTCGTGCAGGAAGTCGGCGCCACGATCGTCAAGAACGATGTGCTGCAATTGGGAGATCGCCGCGCGCGGGTGAAAGGCTTTCCGATCGGGATCGACCTCAACGGCTTTCAGGCGGCGGCGCGGCGCTCGGCTTCGCTCCCGCTCGTCAGGCAGACGGTGGCGGGCCTTGGATCGCGCCAGCTCATCATCGGAGTCGACCGCCTCGACTATTCCAAAGGCATCCCCGAGCGGATGGAATCCTTCGAGCGCTTTCTCATCAGCAATCCGGATCAGCGCGGGCGCGTCACCTATCTGCAGATCGCGCCAACCAGCAGGAGCGAAGTGCCCGAATACGCCACCCTGAGCCGCGCCGTGAACGACACGCTGGGTCGCATCAACGGGTCGCTGGGCGAACCCGGCTGGGTGCCGATCCACTACGTGACCAGCAGTTATCCGCGCCCGGTCCTTGCCGGCCTCTATCGTCTCGCGAAGGTCGGGCTCGTGACGCCGATCCGCGACGGCATGAATCTCGTCGCGAAGGAATATGTGGCAGCACAGGATCCCGCCGACCCCGGCGTGCTCATCCTGTCGAAATTCGCCGGGGCAGCGCAACAGCTGACCGATGCGCTCATCGTCAACCCGAACGACAAGTTCGAAGTCGCGGAGGCGATCAACACCGCGCTCCACATGAGTCTCGACGAACGCATCCAGCGCTGGACAGAAATGATGAAAAGCCTGAAGACACAGGACGTCGCATGGTGGGCGTCGTCCTATCTGGGCGCCCTGAAGGCCCACAAGCCGCGGGCGACGGCTCGCAAGAAAGCGCGTCCGCCCGAGGCTGTGACGACGGGCGCTTGACCCGCTTGCGTGATCAAGGCCGCGTCTGCCCACATTGTGGGTCGAAGGGCCAATCTTCCGGCAGCCTGTGAACAAAACTGATGCAGCGGCGGGTCGCCCGGACATTGCCCGAATATTCCGTTCCGGTAACCTGTCCTTGCAGCTTCCTTCAGGCGCTGCCTCCGCCCCTGCCGAGGGATCCCAGTGCTCTCGGCAGGGGCGCCCATCCCCGACAAACGGTTTCGCCGAAAGCATGCGGTTGCTCTAAAGGAGCGGGTGACAAGAAACCCGCTCGATCGATATCATTGCGTCCTCCGCGGACCGCAGGTCCGCATGCGAAGGGCGTATTCGATGCTGATCGGCGTACCATCCGAGGTCAAAGACAACGAAGCCCGCGTCGGGCTCATCCCTTCTTCGGTTCACGAACTTGTCCACCACGGACACCGGGTGTTGGTGCAGGCGGATGCGGGGCTCGGCGCCGGCCTGACCAATGAGGATTATGTGGCGGCCGGCGGCGAGATCGTCGACGGGCCGGAGCGCATCTTCGCCGAGGCGGAGATGATCGTGAAGGTCAAGGAGCCGCTGTCGCGCGAACGCAAGCGGCTGCGGCCCGGCCAGATCCTCTTCACCTATCTGCATCTGGCGCCCGACCCGGACCAGACCCGCGACCTCATGCAATCCGGCGCCATCTGCATCGCGTACGAGACCGTGACGTCCCCGTCCGGCGCGCTGCCGCTGCTGACGCCGATGTCGGAGGTCGCCGGAAGGCTCGCTCCGCAGGTCGGGGCACATGCGTTGGAGAAAGCCCAAGGGGGGCGCGGGATTCTGCTCGGCGGCGTCCCGGGCGTGCCCGCGGCCTCCGTGGTGATCATCGGCGGCGGCGTCTCGGGCACACATGCTGCGACGATCGCCGTCGGCATGGGCGCGCAGGTGACCGTGGTCGACCGATCGGCGGATGCGCTGAAGCGACTTTCGGCGCAATTCGGCAACGCGATCTCGACGGTCTATTCGACCCGAAGCGCCATCGCCGAACTGGTGAAGGAAGCCGACCTCGTCATCGGCGCCGTGCTGATTCCAGGCGCCGCCGCGCCCAAACTCGTTTCCCGCGAAATGATCGCCAGCATGAAGAAAGGCGCCGTGGTCGTAGACATCGCCATCGACCAGGGAGGCTGCTTCGAGACCTCTCACGCGACCACCCATTCGGACCCGACCTATCTGGTAGATGGCGTCGTCCATTACTGCGTAGCGAACATGCCCGGCGCTGTGGCGCGAACCTCCACCTTCGCTCTCAACAACGCCACCCTTCCCTTCGCGCTGGCGCTTGCCGACAAAGGCTGGCGCGAGGCTTTGTTGCAGGACCGGCATCTGCTCGCGGGCCTGAACGTGTGCGAGGGCCTCATCACCTGCGAACCGGTGGCGGAGGCGCAGGGCCTGCCCTTCACCGACCCGCTTGTCGCGATCCAGAGGACCTGAGCGCTCGGCGCGCAGTCACGCGGCCGGGGCGACCTCGGAAAGCTGCTGTCGCAAGGTCGCCGGATCGATGGCGATCTTCAGGATCGTTCCGCCGAAATCGAGGGCAAGAACCGGGGTCCCGTCATGGCTCTCGACGCGGGTTTCGAGCGGGCGAAGCGGGACGCTTTTCGGATGGTTCGGGCCCGCGCCCGCGTCGAATGTCCGCGGCGGCAGCGAGCGGTGGACACGCGCCACCTCGGACAGCAAGTCCGTGATGATCGGCGTTGAATCGACGGTTCCAAGGAGGACCTCGTATTCGCGGCCCGCATCGGTGCGCACCGCAAGAGAAAAGATCCGGCCGTCCGCCGCCACCTCGACCCGCCACGCGGTCGAGCCTATCCGTTTCACCATGCGAGCGCTCTCCTTCGATTCTGGTTGTCTGGAACACGATGCGAGCCAACACGCAACGGGGTCAACACGCCACCCTCTTCCAAAACGACAAGGCCTATGCAACCCGTGAAAGTATGGCATGAAGGATTGCGCCGCTCCCTGGCGATTCTGTCCGTCGTCGGGCTCGCGGCGTCGTGGAATGGAGCCGACCGGAATCGGCGCGTTGTGCACATCTCCGCCTCGACAGGCGGACACGATCCGGATGGAGAACGCCTATGCGCCGCGCCGCTCTTGTTGCCGCCTTCTGCCTCGCCGCATCGACGCAGGTCCACGCCCAGACCCCCGCCGCCCCTGCGCCGGCCATGTCGGGAGCGGAGATCCGCGAGCTTCTCGACGCCGCGAAAGCAACCGCCAAGGCATCCCGCGAGAATGTCGATTACATTCGCGTCGTGCCGGACGTTCTCTACCAGATCCTCGCCAAGCTCGACAAAGTCGAGAACAAGCTCGACAAGATCGAGAACGAATTGAAGGCGGCGAAATCGTCCCTCGCAAAGAAACGGTGAAGTCAGGCATCGCGCGCTATACTGTCACATCGGCGCGTCTCACCAAATGTTAACGGGTGTATTGCATCGTAGAGGCCTCTCAACCGACCTTTTCGAGGGTAGCGATGCCGACCAAGCGCAATGTCCACCAGCCGGAAGGCATCACCGAGGAGCGGCTCGAAAGAGCGCTCGAGGTGCTGTCCGCGCTCGTCTCCGAACATGGCGAAAAGCACGCGCCGCTGCGCACGATGATCGAGAGGCAGCTTTCCGACCTGCGCGCCGCAAGGCCCGCGCGGAAGCGGATGCCGGCTCTCGCGGCAGCGGGCTGAACGCCTTGAGCCTCGCCGACACCGTGCGATCGCACTTGCGCGCCTTTGGAGGCGCGGCGCCCCGCGCCGTGCTGGCAGCGCGCGTCGATCGCACCCAACACGTTCGCGCCGAGAAAACTTCGGCCGACGCAGCCATGATCGAGAGGCCCCCCATGCTGGCAACGGCGATGCAACCCGCACCGATGGCGGCCAACGACCCCGCCACCGAGAACCTCGCCCAGCAGATGCTGACCCTCGTCGAAATCGCCGCTACCCAGGATCGCCAGATCCAGGCGCTCAAGACGCGCTGCGAACGGCTCGAGCTTCGCGAGCAGGCCGGCATGGTGGCGTTCACGGCGTTCTTTCACATCCTCGACGCCAACAAGGTGTCGGATCTTGCCGCGATGGCGGGCGTCTTCGGCAGTCTGATCGACCAGGCGCAGCAGCTCGACCTGCCGGAGGACTCGATTTTGTATCTGCGGCGGATCGAAACCATGCTCCGCGACCAGCATTCGGACGACCGCGACATCGTCCAATAGGGCATCCCCCGAAAGCGCCGCCGCGCCTCTTTGGAGCGCTTGCTTTCCCCGGGAAACGAGGCCAGATTCTGTTCAGGCGCCGGTCGATTGGCGCTTGAGACGAGCACCGGGCAGGCGCGGATGTACCGCCTTCCCGGCCTGCTCGTCGCCTATCGTCTCTTGCTGTCGGCCGGCAGATGACGCGTGTAGTTCTTCTCGCGTTCATCCCTGCTTTGCGCCAGTTCCTCATAGGCTTTGCGATCTTCTGGAGAGAGCACGACGCTGCGCGCCGGTGCCGTGCGCTGTCGCGGTTTGGCGCGCTTGAATGTCTCGGTCGGTCCGGTCATGGGTGCGCTTTCTGGATTGATGAATGTCGCCCGATCATAGAGGCGAAAGCCTCCGCGCGACAGGGCGCACCGGCAACAAGTCCCGATTCTTTCGTCGCTCCCCGAACAAATGGGTGCCCGCGATGTTTCCCCTCACGGGCCCATGCCGCCCGGCCTTTGTTCCGCGCAACGACCTCTCGCGTCCAGGGGAGGAAATCATGCCGCAGAATCGACTTCCACGAAAGGATCCGGAGCATCGGGAGGCCGTCCGGCTTTCCTGGAAAAGCCGTCACATTCCTGTGGGCTCGATCCTGATGGGCCTGTTGGTCCTCGCAGGGGTGCTGTCCGCAATCTTCATGGTCCTGGCGGAAGGTCCCTCGAACCCGATGCCCTGAAGCTTGGCAGGTTTTCATGAGCGATCGTTCCCCGCACATCGTGTGTCCCCATTGCGCCGGTGTGAACCGGGTGCCAGACGACAAGGACGCCGCGCAGGCGAAATGCGGCCGGTGTCACCGCCCCCTTTTCGTCGGCGGCGCGCTCCCGGCGACGACGTCGACCTTCGACATCCATGTGACGCGAAACCAGATTCCGGTGGTGGCGGATTTCTGGGCGGAATGGTGCGGCCCCTGCAAGGCCATGGCGCCGGTATTCGAACGCGTCGCGTCCGAGATCGAACCACGAGCGCGGTTTTTGAAGGTCGACGCGGATGCGGAGCAGGTCCTTTCCGCGCGCTACAACATTCGCAGCATTCCCACGCTGATGATGTTCAGGAACGGCAATGTCGTCGCCCAGCGCGCCGGCGCGAGCGACGCCAATTCGCTGCGCGACTGGGTCGAACACCATCTGCGGTGAAGCTTCCGCACATGCCCGCGACATTGACGACAATTTGAGATTCGGCGCTGTTGGCTTATCCCTGTCCGACGAGCCAGTCCTTCGTCTCCCCTCAGTTTTCAGTGAGCCCGGGCCATGAATCGAGGAATTTTGCGACTTTCGATCGTCGCTAACGGTTGGTTAAAGTGCCGCGTGCACATTGGTTCGCATGTCCGGCACGCCTCCCATGACATTGTTTGAACCCTCCCCCGCCCGCGGGTCGCGAGCGCTTCCGAAGTTCTCCCGCAAACTCCTCTCCGGCCGCCACGCGCGCTCCCCCTTGGCCGCTGTCGCGATCGCCTCGCTGGCATTTTTTTCCGCCGCCACCGGCACGCAGAACGCCGTCGCCAACGGCGACACCCGCAGCCTGACGATCTTCCACACGCATACGCGCGAAAGCGTGACAGTCACGTTCCGCCGCGACGGGCGCTATGACGATCAGGGACTGGCACAGCTCAACTGGCTGCTGCGGGACTGGCGCACGGACGAACCCATCAAGATGGACCCGCGTCTCTTCGACATTCTGTGGGAGCTCTATCGCGAGGTCGGATCGAACGAGCCCGTCAACATCATCTCGGCCTATCGCTCGCCCGCCACCAACGGCATGTTGCGCCGGCGTTCGAGCGGCGTCTCGGAACACAGCCAGCACATGCTCGGCAAGGCCATGGACATCCGCCTGCCGGACGTGGAGACCGGCCGCCTCCGCGCGGCGGCCATGCGGCTGCAATATGGCGGCGTGGGCTATTACAGTTCGAGCGCGTTCGTCCATATCGATACCGGCAGCGTGCGCGCCTGGCCGCGCATGACGCAGGACCAGCTCGCCCGCCTCTTCCCCGACGGGAAGACGCTGCATCTGCCGGCGAACGGCAAGCCGCTTGCCGGCTACGAGACGGCGAGGGCGGAGATCCTGTCGAGGAACACCGCGCTGGCGCAGCAGGCGTCCGCCGGCGGCGGCTCGCTCGGCGGGCTGTTCGCGGGTCTCTTCAACAAGGGCAGGAAGGCGCCCGCGCCTGAGCCCGCGCCCGTCACGGTTGCCAGCGCGTCCCCCGAACCCGAGGTCGCCGAACCGATGGCCTTCGCGCCGCTGCCGCCGCGGCGGCCGGCACCCCAGCCGATCGTGGTGGCGAGCGCCGATCCGTTGGTCCTTCCCATCGTGGAGGTGGCGGCGCCCCCGGTTCCGGAGCCGGTCCGCAAGCCCGTCAACTGGACCGAGCCCAAGGTAGCCGCGAGCGCCCTCTTCGACTCGCGCACCGCCGCACTCGATCTGACCTTCGCGCCGCATCTGCCCGGCGATCTCACGATCACCCGTTTCAGCGGACCGGCGGTCAAGCCCCTGCCGGTTTTGCGGCAGGCGAGCCTCTAGGGCTCCTCGCGCCGCAGCAGATAGGTGTCCATGATCCAGCCCTTCTGGCGTCGCATGGCCTCCCGGACTCGCAGGATCTCGTCGAGCACATCCGTGATCCGGCCTGTGATGAGCACCTCGTCGGCGGTTCCCAGATAGGCGCCCCAATAAATCGTGGCGTCGCGCCCGCGCAGCGATTCCAGACCGGGACCGGCATCGAGCAGCACCACGCTGTCCACCTCGAATCCCGATGCGACGCGCCGGCCGGTCGTCAGCTCCACCGGCTCGCCGATGCGGTTGAGCGGGATTCTGTGACCCGCCGCCAGCGCCTGCGCGCTGCTGATGCCGGGGATCACCTCGTATTCGAACGAGACCCGTCCCCGCGCCAGGATCTGGTGAAGGATGCGGATCGTGCTGTCATAGAGCGCCGGATCTCCCCAGACGAGAAACGCGCCGCACTCGCCCTCGCTGAGTTCCTCGCCGATGAGCCGTTCGAACAAGGCGGCCTTGTCGGCGTGCCACGCATCGACGCCGGCCTTGTAATCGACGGACGCCCTGTCGCGCTCCGGCTGCGCGACCTTCACGGTCCGATAATGCGCGCGCGTGATGAAGCGCCGGCAGATTTCCTCACGGATGGCGATGAGTTCCTCGGCAGCCTCCCCTTTGTCGAGCACGAAAAACACGTCGGCCCTGTTCAGGGCGTCGATCCCCTGAACGGTCATGTAATCGGGATTGCCGGCGCCGATGCCGATCACCAGGAGCTTCTTCATCACGCCGCCTCTAGAACTCGATGCCGGCTTGCGATTTCACGCCGGCTGCGAAGTGGTGCTTGATCGGGTTCATCTCGGTCACGAGATCGGCCGCCTCGATGAGTTCCGCCTTGGCATTCCGACCCGTCACCACCACGTGGAGGTCCGCGCGCCGCGCGCAAAGACAGGCCACCACCTCGTCGAGGGGCAGATAATCGTAGCGCAAGGCGATGTTGAGTTCATCGAGCACGACCATGCGGATCTCGGGTCGCCCCATCAGCTCCTTGGCCTTGTCCCAGGCGCGCCGGGCAGCAGCCACATCCCGCTCGCGGTCCTGCGTCTCCCAGGTGAAGCCCTCGCCCATGGTGTGCCACTCGACGAGATCGTCGAACCGCGCGAGCGCCGTCTTCTCGCCCGTGTGCCAGGCGCCCTTGATGAACTGCACCACACCCACCGGCCAGCCATGGCCGAGCGCCCGCAGCAGCAGCCCGAAGGCCGCCGTGCTCTTGCCCTTGCCGGAGCCGGTATGGACGATGAGCAGCCCCTTCTCGATGGTCTTCGAGGCCACCTCGCGATCCTGCACCTCCTTGCGCTTGGCCATCTTGGCTTTGTGGCGCTGGGTCGCGTCGTCGTTGGGGAGGGTCATGAATCGGTTCCTCGCGGTCGTGCCGGGCCGTTGGACCCTGCCGCGGGACGCAGGTCAACTCCCGACCGGCGGAGATTGCGGGCTCCGGGCGAACAGGCTAAGCATGGGGCGACGGTGCCTCGTCAAGAGGTGAAAAGGGAACGCGGTTCAAGCCGCGGCTGCCCCCGCAACTGTAAGCAGCGACGCCTGCTCCAAGAGCCACTGGACGATTGTTCGGGAAGGCGGAGCGGGTGCTGCGAGCCAGGAGACCTGCCGTCGCGTCGCTTCCTTCGGGCCAATTGGGCGGGGTGTCCTGTTGGCTGTACCGGGCTCATTGGGGTCCGGCCTCGTCCGTGGAAGCTCATGGTGCCGAACCCTCCCATCCAGGGCGGATCCGGCACGATCGGAGCGGCCGGCGATGGATGACGAACGACCCCCGTCCTTCCACGCTGCGTCGTGCGGCCCGTGCGTTTCCTTCGCGGCTCTGCGCATCGCCTTGGGCGGACCCAGCGCGGACCTTCTCTTTCCCTCCATCGGACAGGACCTCATGACCGACCTCACCAAGATCCCTTGCACCATCGTGACCGGCTTCCTCGGGGCCGGCAAAACCACGCTCGTGCGCAATCTCCTCCAGAACGCCGAGGGTCGGCGGTTGGCGGTGCTGGTCAACGAATTCGGCGACATCGGCTTCGACGGCTCGTTCATCGAGGGCTGCGGCATCAGCGGCTGCACCGAGGACGACATCGTGGAACTGCCGAACGGCTGCATCTGCTGCACGGTGGCGGATGATTTCGTGCCTGCCCTCACGAAACTTCTCGATCGCCCGAACCCGCCGGAGCACATCCTGATCGAGACCTCGGGGCTTGCCCTGCCCAAGCCGCTGGTCACCGCGTTCAACTGGCCGGCGATCCGCTCGCGGGTGACGGTGGACGGCGTGATCGCGGTCGTCGACGGTCCCGCCGTCGCGGCGGGATTTTTCGCCGACGATCCGGAAGCACTCGCCGCCCAGCGCGCCGCCGACCCATCCGTCGAGCACGACAACCCGCTCGAAGAGGTTTTCGAGGATCAGCTTCTCTGCGCCGACATGATCCTGCTCAACAAGACCGATCTGATGAGCGCCGACGACAAGGCGCGCGTGAAGGCCGACATCGCCGCCCACCTGCCCCGTTCGGTCAAGATCGTCGAGACCGATCACAGCGGCGTCGATGCCGCCCTCATCCTCGGCCTGCAGGCCGCGGCCGAGGGCGATCTCGCGGGGCGTCCGTCCCATCACGACGAGGGCGAGCACGATCACGACGATTTCGAGAGCATCGCCATCCCGGTCGGCACGGTCGCGTCGGCGGAAGCGCTGGCGTCCCGGGTCGGTAAGGCGGCGGAAACCGACGGCGTTCTGCGGATCAAGGGGTTCGTGCCGGTCGATGGCCGCCCCTTGCGCCTCGTCGTGCAGGGTGTCGGCCGCCGCATCGCGCATCATTTCGACCGGCCCTGGAATGCAGGCGAGGACCGCCAGGGCCGTCTCGTGGTGATCGGCCTGAAAGGCTTCGACCGGGCGTCGGTCGAGGCCGCGCTCGCGGGCTGAGCGATGCACCTTCTCCCGGTCACATCGGTCTCGCTCGACGAGAGCGAAAGCGCGATCGATCTCGATCAGGCGCCGGGAGATATCGTGGCGCTGTCCTTCACCGACAGCGACCTCAGCGCGCTCGCCGCGGCGTATCGCCGGGATGAGGTGGCGCTTCCAAGCCTTCGCCTCGCCAGCCTGAAGCGGCTCCGGCACCCGCTCTCGGTGGATCTCTATGCGGAGAAGACGGCGGCGCGCGCGAAGTTCGTGCTCGTGCGCTGCCTCGGCGGCCTCGATTACTGGCGCTATGGACTGGAGCGCCTCCGCGACGTGTGCGGCGAAGCGGGGGTGAAGCTCGCCGTGCTGCCGGGCGACGACAGGCCGGATGAGCGGCTTGCTGCGTTCTCCACGGTTCCGCCGGCGTTGGTGGAAGAACTCGACACCTGTTTTCGCGCCGGCGGCGTCGACAATATGCGCGCGCTTCTGCGGCGCATCGCGCGTGAGATCGGCGAACCTGTCGAAGCCGCGGCGGCTCATCCCTTGCCGCGCGCTTTCGCGTGGTCGCCGCATGAAGGCGCGATAGATCTTTCGGCCGCGGCGTTGGGAGCGCCTGAAGAGCCGCTCGCCTGGCTGATCGTCTATCGCTCGGCGATCCTCGCCGCTGATACGCAAGCGATCGATGCTTTCCGGAAAAGCCTTCAGGATCGCGGATTATCGGTGCTGGTGCTCGCCGTGCCGAGCCTGAAGGACGCGGAGGCGGTGGCGCTGCTGCGCGAGGGCCTGGCAATGCGCGCCCCCGACATCATCGTCACCACCACGGCCTTCTCCGCGCGCGAGGATGAACGTTTCGTTCTCGACGCGGCCGATTGCCCGGTTCTCCAGATCATCGCCGCGAGCTCGACGCGCGAGGCGTGGCTTGCCTCCGCGCGCGGTCTTTCGGCCGCCGACATGACGATGCAGATCGTGCTGCCGGAATTCGACGGCCGCATCGCCATCGGGCCGATCGCCTTCAAGGACGAGGGGGTGCCCGATCCTGTCCTTGGCGATACCGGGCGCCGGCAGATCCCCGATCCGGACGGGATCGCTCTTGCGGCAGATCAGGTCCGCGCCTGGGTCGATCTCCGCCGCACCCCGACGAACCAACGCCACCTCGCGCTGATCCTGTCCGACTATCCGGCCCGGGGCGGCCGCGCCGGGTTCGCGGTCGGCCTCGATACGCCTGCGAGCGTCGGCACCATCCTCGATTGCCTGGCGGGTGCCGGTTACGATGCCGGCCGGTCCTTCGATGTCGAGGACATCATGCCGGCGCTGACCGGCGGCGCCGCATCCTTCGCAACTCCGTTGAGCCGCTACGAGGCCTGGCTCTCGACCCTGTCGGCAACGCTGCGCAGCGCCATCGAGGATTCCTGGGGCGCACCGGAAGCCGATCCTCTGCTGGTCGACGGGGCGTTCCGTTTCCGCGGCCTCAGGGCGGGCAAGGTGCTGCTGGCGCTGCAGCCGGATCGCGGCCGAGGGGCCGATCGCAAGGCCTTCTACCACGACCCCGACGCGCCCCCGACCCACGCCTATCTGGCGTTCTATCTCGGTCTCAGGGAGAGCGCGGACGCACTCATCCATCTCGGCACGCACGGAACCACCGAATGGCTCCCCGGCAAGGCGGTGGCGCTGTCCCGGGAATGCGCGCCCCGGCTCACGATGGGCGCGCTGCCGGTGATCTATCCCTTCATCGTCGACGATCCGGGCGAAGCGGCGCCCGCCAAGCGACGGCTGGGCGCAATCACCGTCGGCCACATGACGCCTGCGGTCGCCAGCGCCGACCTGACGGACGACATGGCGGTGATCCGCGAGCTCGTCGAGGAATATTCCTCCGCGCAGATCCTCGACCCGCGCCGCGCCGGTCTGGTCGCCCGCGAGATCATGGATCGTGCGGAAGCCGGCGGCCTTTTTGAAAATGTCGGCGTCGATGCCGACACTCCCATCGACGAAGCGCTGACCCTGCTCGATGCGCATCTCTGCGACCTCGGCGAGGTCGTGATCCGCGACGGGCTGCATGTCTTCGGCGAAGGCTCCGGCGAGTTGCATGCCTGCGGCGTCGGAGAGCGGGAGGGATTGCTGCGGGCACTCGATGGCCGCTTCGTCGCGCCCGGCCCGGCCGGGTCGCCGTCGCGGGGACGACGCGACGTGATGCCGACCGGCCGCAACCTCGCAACCCTCGACCCCCGGGCCATCCCGACCCGCGCCGCCGCGGCATTGGGCGCGCGCGCGGCAGCGGAGGTCATCCGCCGCCATCTGCAGGAGGAAGGCGATTATCCGCGCCGGATCGTGATGGATCTCTGGGCCTCGCCGACCCTGCGCTCCGGTGGCGAGGACATGGCGCACGCCATGGTTCTGATGGGCGTCCGTCCCCGCTGGGACACGGCCTCGACCCGCGTCACCGGCTTCGACATCATCCCGGCGCCCCTCCTCGACCATCCACGCATCGACGTGACCCTGCGTATTTCCGGCGTCTTTCGCGACACCTTTCCGGACCAGATCGTGCTTCTCGACCGTGCCGCCCGCGCCGTGGCCGAACTCGACGAGGAGGATTCATGGAACGCGCTCGCGGCCGCGCGCCGCCGGGGCGAACCGCTGACGCGGGTGTTCGGCGCCGCGCCGGGGCGCTTCGGCGCCGGTGTCGCGGGCGAGGCTTTGGACGGCGATTGGGACAGCCGCGACGATCTCGCCAAGGCTTATCTGGCGCGCACCTCCCATGCGTTCGGCCAGGATGAGAACGGGCGCGCCGATCCATCCTTCTCGCAAAGGATCGCCGAGGCCGACGCGTTCGTTCACGTGACGGACGTGGCCGAGCGCGATCTTCTCGACGGGGACTCGAACGGCGATTCGATCGGCGGATTCGCGGCAGCGGCGCGGCTGCTGGGAGGAAATCCGTCGCTCTACAGCCTCGACACCAGTCGCGGCGAAGCACCGAAATCCCGCACTTTGCGCGAGGACATCGCCCGGCTCGTTCATGGCCGCCTCGTCAATCGACGCTGGATGGAAGGTCAGTTGCGCCACGGCTGGCGGGGCGCGGCGGAACTCGCCCAGGGCGTCGATGCGCTGTTCGTCTTCGCCGCCACCACGGACGCGGTGACCAACGGGGCCTTCGACGCCCTCTACAACGCCTATCTGGCCGACGAGGCGCTTTATGCCCGTCTTCACGCCGCCAATCCCGAGGCCGCCCGCGCCATCGTGGCCCGGCTCACGGAAGCGCGCCGGCGCGGCCTTTGGGCAAGCCGCCGCAACTCCGTCGATGCCCGTCTCGACCTCCTGCGCGAAGGTGCGTCTTGAGCGCGCCGACGGACATGCGACGGGGCTGGTGTCCCGATATGCTGCGCCCGATGCCGACGGCGGACGGCCTGCTGGTCCGCATCCATCCGCGCTGCTCGGTTCTGACGGACTCGCAGGCGCGGACCATCGCGGAGGGCGCGCGCCTTTTTGGCAACGGCCTTCTCGATCTGTCGTCGCGGGGCAACATCCAGATTCGCGGCGTGACGCCCGACTCGCATCCGCCGCTCGTCGATCGTCTCGTCGCGGCGGGGTTGCTGGACGGGGTGCGGAGCCAGAGCCCGTTTCGCCTCACCACGATTTCGCCGCTCGCCGGAATCGACCGGCGCGACCGGATCGACGCGGCGGCGCTCGCGCAGTGCATCGAGGCGATTGCCCGAGACTCGCGAGGCCTTCACCCCAAACTGTCGATCGTGGTGGATGGCGGCGGGGCGATTTCCCTCGACGCCATCGGCGCGGATATCCGCCTTGTGGCTTTGGACGCAACCCGCATTGCGCTGGGCTTGGCGAGACTCACGGAGACCCGTTGGGCCGGGGTGCAGACTCTCCCGGATGTTCCGGCGACGATCGACCTGCTGCTGCGCGCGGTCGCGGCGGCCGGCGCGTTCGCAGGCCTGCGTGTGCGGGAGATCGGAGACGACGGATTGGCGCAGCTTCTCGGCGCTCTCCGGCTCCCGCCACCGGAAGCCCCTCCCGATCGCCTTCAAGCGCCACATGCGGGCTGCGTCTTAACCGACTCGCATCTCTCGGTTTTTGTCATCCCGCCCTATGGGCGCTGCACGTTCGAGGGGCTTGGCCGGGTCGCGGACTGGAGTGAGGAATACGGCAGCGGCGAGATTCGCCTGTCGCCTTTCCGGGCGCTGGCAATCCCCTGCGTGAACGCCTCAGGCGAGGCCAGCCTCGCGGCGCTCGCGAGGGAAACCGGCTTCATCGTGGACCCGGGCGATCCGCGCCTCGCCGTCAGCACCTGCGCCGGCATGCAGGGTTGCGGCAGGGGTTCGACCCTCACCCATGCKGATTCCGACCGGCTCGCCGCCGCGCTGCCAGTGGGCGTTTCGCTCCACGTTTCGGGCTGCCGGAAGGGCTGCGCCCATCCCGCGCCGGCCGACCTCACGCTCGTGGGCGATGAAGGCTCGTATCAGGTTGTGCTCGGCGGGAGCGCGCGCGATAAGCCCCTCGTCCGCGCTGGCCTCGACGACATCGTCGACAAGCTGGCGCGCGTTTCGGACGGGAAGGATCTCATGCGGGTTTTCGAGGCAGGACGGCCATGAGCGCGGCCTTCGACTATGTGCGCGAAGGAGCCGAGATCTATCGGCGCTCCTTCGCGATGATCCGGTCCGAGGCCGATCTGGCGCGTTTCAGCGGAGTCGAGGAACGTCTCGTCGTTCGCATGATCCATGCCTGCGGCATGACGGATTTGCCGAAGGACGTCGAACTGTCCGGCGACTTCGCCGAGGCCGCGGTCGCGGCCCTTCGCGGCGGCGCGCCGATCCTGTGCGACAGCAAGATGGTGGCGAACGGCATCACCCGAGCGCGCCTGCCGGCGGGCAACGAAGTGATCTGCACGCTCGACGATCCGCGCGTTCCCACCCTTGCCCGCGACCTCGGCAATACCCGCAGCGCCGCCGCCATGGAGTTGTGGCGCGAGCGGCTCGCAGGCTCCATCGTTGTGTTCGGAAACGCCCCTACGGCTTTGTTCCGCTTGCTCGAAATGGTGCGCGAAGGCGCGCCACTGCCCGCGGCCGTGATCGGCATCCCGGTCGGCTTCGTCGGCGCGGTCGAGTCCAAACAGGCTCTGGCCGCACAATCCGATCTTCCCTTCGTGGTGGTCCACGGCCGGCGCGGCGGCTCGGCCATGGCGGCAGCGGCGGTGAATGCCCTGGCGAGCGCAGACGAATGACAGCGGGAGCAGCAAAAGCCGGTCATCTCTATGGCGTCGGCCTTGGGCCGGGCGATCCGGATTACATGACGATCCGCGCGCTGAAAATCCTGGAGAGCGCCGACCTGCTCGTGCACTTCTGCAGGAAGGGCAAGCGCGGCAACGGACGGACCATCGCCGACGCGGTCATGGCGCCGGATGCCGCCCGCGAGATCGCGCTGGTCTACCCCGTGACCACCGAGATCGACGCGCGCGACCCGGCCTACGGTTCCGCCATCACGCCGTTCTACGAAGAGGCCGCCGAACGGCTGGCGCGGGAGCTGGAAGCCGGCCGCTCGCTCGCGGTTCTGTGCGAGGGCGACCCGTTCTTCTACGGCTCGTTCATGCATCTCTGGCGCCGTCTCGCGCCCCGTTTTCCCACCGAAGTCGTGCCCGGCGTCACCGGCATGTCCGGAAGCTGGACGCGCGMGGGCGTTCCCATCACCTGGGGCGACGACGTGCTGACGATCTGTCCCGCGACCCTCGACCACGAGACGCTCGTCGCGCGCTTTCGCGCCACCGACGCCGCCGTCATCATGAAGCTCGGGCGACACCTTCCGAAAGTCCGGGAGGCTCTGCAAGCGGCGGGCCTGCACGAGCGCGCCGTCTATGTGGAGCGCGGGACGATGGCAGACGAATTCATCTGTCCGCTCACGGAAAAGACCGACGACGCCGCGCCCTATTTCGCGCTGATCCTCGTGCCCGGTCAGGGGCGACGCCTGTGAGCGCCGTCGGCTCCCTCGTGATCGTGGGCCTCGGCCCCGGCACCGCCGAATGGCTCACGCCCGCGGCCTCCGACGCACTCGCCCGCGCCACCGACCTCGTCGGCTACGGCCCGTATCTCGACCGCGCACCGGCGCATGCCCACCAGCGGCGACACGCCTCCGACAACCGGGTCGAGGTGGAGCGCGCCGCGATGGCGCTCGATCTTGCCGTCGAAGGCAAACATGTGGCCGTGGTTTCCGGGGGAGATCCCGGGATCTTCGCCATGGCGGCGGCGGTCTTCGAGGCGCTCGATGGCGGCAGGCCGGAATGGCGGAACATTCCGATCACGGTGGAGCCCGGCATCACCGCGATGCTGGCGGCAGCCGCGCGTCTCGGCGCACCACTCGGCGGCGATTTCTGCGCCATGTCCCTGTCGGACAATCTCAAGCCCTGGGAGGTGATCGTGCAGCGGCTGATTGCGGCGCTGAGCGCGGATTTCGTCATCTCCCTCTACAACCCGATCTCGTCGGCGCGCCCCTGGCAACTGGGCGAAGCCCTGAGTCTTGCAGGCACGATCCGGGCGGGCGAAACGCCCGTGATCTTCGCCCGCGCGGTGGGGCGCCCGAACGAATTCTTGACCGTCACGAACCTCGATCGGGCGGGAGACGTCAAAGCCGACATGTCGACGCTCGTCATGATCGGCGCCAGCACCACGAGGCTGATCGCACGGGGCAGTGAGCGGCCTTACGTCTACACGCCGCGTTTCTATGGAGGCGGGCGATGACCGGCGAGCCACACGAGGGCCTCGTCGACGCTCCCCACCGACGCGACGTCCGGACTCTCGGGCCTAGCGATCATCACGACCGGAAGACCGAGCCGTCGCGCCGCCGCGATCTTGGCGTAAGTGGCGGGTCCGCCGGAATTCTTCGACACGACAATTTCGATGCGGTGTTGGCGCAGGAGACCCACCTCCGCTTCCTCGTCGAAGGGGCCCCTCGCCTCGATCGCCGTCACATGCGGTACCGGCAAGGCGTCGCCGACCGGCTCGATCGTGCGAACCAGATAATGGTGCTGCGGGGCGGTCGCGAAGGCTGCGATCTCAATACGGCCGATGGTCAGGAAGATCCGGCGGGACCTCTCGCCCAGCGCGCCGACGGCCTCGCTCATATCCGCGACCTCGATCCATCGGTCGCCTTCCATTTTCGACCATGCCGGACGATGCAGGGCGACGATCGGGATACCCAGTTCATCGCAGGCGCGCGCGGCGTTGCGCGAGATCATCGCCGCGAACGGATGGGTGGCGTCGATCACGCAATCGGTCCGGTTTTCGACGAGCCACGTCTTCAGGCCCGCGACGCCGCCGAAGCCGCCGACCCGCATGGGTACGGACGCGGCGAGCGGTTGCCGCGTCCGGCCCGCGAGCGACAGCATCACGTCGGTATCGGCCAAACCCGCCAACCGGTTGGCCAGAGCGGCGGCGTCCGCGGTGCCGCCGAGAATGAGAATGCGCATGTGTGCCTTGTCCCCTAACAGCGCCCCGGAGTCGAGGGAGGCGCAGCCCTGGCTCGCCATCGTGGGGATCGGCGAGGACGGCCGCGCGGGGCTGTCGGCGGCGGCGGTCGCGGCGGTCGAGAACGCGGATCTGGTGGTCGGCGGCGCGCGTCACCTTGCGCTGGCCGGACCGCTGACGGCCGAGACCGCGCTCTGGTCTCATCCGATCGGCGACACCTATCGCCTCATCGTGGCCCAGCGCCCCCGGCGCGTCTGCGTGCTCGCGACGGGAGATCCTTTTCATTACGGGGTCGGAGCCGAGTTGGCGAAGCTCGTCCCGCCGCAGGAGATGGCCTGCTTTCCGCAGCCCTCGGCCTTCAGCCTCGCGGCCGCGCGGCTCGGGTGGTCCCTCCCCGATTGCGCCTGCATCAGCCTTCACGGGCGTGCGCTGGAACGGGTCATCCCGCACCTCCAGCCGGGGGCCCGCATCCTGGCGCTGTCGTGGGATGGCACGACGCCGGAGAGGCTGGCAGCGTTGCTGTGCGAGCGCGGCTTCGGCGCGTCGCACCTCACGGTTCTTTCCGCCATGGGCGGCCCGCGCGAAACCATCCGGCACGCCGCCGCCGAGGCGTTCGATCTGCGCGACGTCGATCCGCTCAATCTCGTGGCTATCACTGTCACTGCCGCGCCCGATGCCCGCATCGTGACGCTTTCTCCCGGCCTCGACGATGGCTGGTTCGAGAATGACGGGCAATTGACGAAGGCTGATGTGCGGGCCGTCACCCTCGCGGCACTGGCGCCACGCGCCGGCGAGCTGTTGTGGGATGTGGGCGCGGGCGCCGGCTCGATCGCCATCGAATGGATGCTGCGCCATGCCCGCAACCGCGCCATCGCGGTGGAGACGCATCCCGACCGCGCCGCCCGCATCCTGAGGAACGCCCGCCATCTCGGCGTCCCCGAGATCGACATCGTGACCGGCGAGGCACCCGGGGCGTTGCACGATCTGGCCCGGCCGGATGCCATCTTCATCGGCGGCGGCGGCGCGCGCGAGGGCGTGTTCGAGGCCTGCTGGGCGGCCCTGAAACCCGGCGGACGGCTCGTCGCCAATGCGGTGACGCTGGAAACCGAACGGGCGATTCTCGGCTGGCATGCCGCGCATGGCGGTTCGCTCAAGCGCATCGCCCTGTCGCATCTCGAACCGGTCGGCTCCCTGCAGGGCTGGYGCCCGGCCATGCCCATCACCCAATGGTCGGCGGTGAAACGATGATCGTCGCGGGGATCGGCATGCGGGCGGGAGCCTCGGGGCAAGAGATCGTCGACCTGGTCCGCCGCGCGATGGCGGACGCGGCGGTCGCGCGGCTTGATGGCCTCGCCACGCTCGAAGCACGGGCGCGCGAACCGGGCTTCACAGACGCCGCCGCTCGCCTCGGCCTGCCGGGAATTCCGGTGTCGCGGCTATCCCTTCGCGCGAAGGCCGCGAGCGTTCGCACCCATTCGGCTCGCGTCGAGGCGCTCCACGGAGTGGGCTCCGTCGCCGAGGCCTCGGCGCTCGCCGCCGCCGGCGGCAATGCCCGCCTGCTGCTGCCCCGCATCGCCTCCGCCGCGGTCACCTGCGCTCTTGCCGAGGGAGGCCTGCCATGACGGTCCATTTCATCGGCGCAGGTCCGGGCGCAGCCGATCTCGTGACGGTCCGGGGCCGCGATCTCATCGCGCGTTGCCCGGTCTGTCTCTACGCAGGTTCGATCATTCCGCCCGAGATGCTGTCGTGGTGTCCGCCCGGCGCCCGCATCGTCGATACCGCGCCCCTCGATCTCAATCGGATCGTCGAAGAACTCGTCCGCGCGCATGAAGCCGGACAGGACGTGGCGCGGCTTCAATCGGGCGATCTCTCGATCYGGAGCGCCGTCGGTGAGCAGCTCCGCCGCCTCGACGCCCTCGACATCCCCTATACGCTGACCCCCGGCGTGCCGGCCTTCGCGGCCGCTGCCGCCGCCCTCGGTCGCGAGCTGACGCTCCCCGAGGTCGCCCAGTCGGTCGTCCTGACACGCACCTCGGGCCGGGCGTCCGCCATGCCCGAGACCGAAAAGCTCGCGGCCTTCGCGGCGACGCGGGCGACGCTCGCCATTCACCTGTCGATCCATGTCATCGACAAGGTGGTGGCGGAACTGCTCCCCACCTATGGCGTCGATTGCCCGGCGGCGGTGGTCTGGCGCGCGTCCTGGCCCGACGAACGGGTGTTGCGGTCGACCTTGGGCGAGATCGCCGCGCTGGTCCGGACGGCCGGATTGGAGCGCACCGCGCTGATTCTCGTGGGTCCTGCCCTCGGCACCGGGTCCTTCGGCGAAAGCGCGCTCTATTCGGCGGGTTACGATCGCCGCTTCCGGCCGGGGGGAGCGCGCTCATGAGGACCGATCCGAGGTTTGCAGCAGGCCGCGTTTCGGTCATACCGTTTCGGACTATCCCACCCGGCCCTGAGGACATATCGACGTGAGCCTGACGCATCTCTCGCCTACGTTTGATCGGGGCACCGTCTGGCTCGTCGGTGCGGGGCCCGGCGATCCCGGCCTGCTGACCCTTCACGCCCTGAACGCACTGGCGGGCGCCGACTTGATCGTCCACGACGCGCTGGTCGATCCGCGCATTCTCGCGCTTGCCCGTCCCGACGCGACGCTCGAACATGCGGGCAAGCGCGGCGGCCGCGCCTCCGTCGCCCAATCCGACATCACCGACCGGCTGATCGCGCTGGCGAAGGCCGGCCACCGGGTGGTGCGTTTGAAGGGTGGAGACCCGTTCATCTTCGGTCGCGGCGGCGAAGAGGCCTTGGCGCTGAGCGAAGCCGGCATCCATTTCCGGATCATTCCCGGCGTGTCGAGCGGGCTTGCGTCGCTTGCGATCCACGGTATTCCTGCAACGACCCGGGACACCAACCACGCCGTCATCCTCGCCACCGGCCACTGCGCCGAGGGTCACGAGAGCGATTGGGCGGCCCTGGCCCGCGCCAATGTCCCCATCGTCCTCTACATGGGGGTCACCAATATCGCCGCCATCGTGTCGGACCTGATCGCGGGCGGGCTCGATGCCGGAACGCCGGTCCTCGTCGTGTGCTCGGCCACCACGTCGGACGAGGAGGTGCTGGACGCCAAGCTCGGCGATCTGCCACGCCTCGCGCTGGAAGGTTCGCTGCGCTCTCCCGCCATCCTGGTCATCGGCGCGATCGCGGCGTTCCGATCCCAGATCCAGCACCATCTTCTGCGCCTGCGCTCGGAAGCGGCGGCGTGACGGGGCTTGCCCCGGGCCTGCTGGTCGCCGCGCCGCGGTCCGGCTCCGGCAAGACGACCGTCACGCTCGGCCTTCAGCGGGCGCTGCGGCGTCGCGGCCTGCGCGTGCGGGGCGCCAAGTGCGGCCCCGACTATATCGACCCCGCCTTTCACGCGGCCGCCACCGGCGAGTTGAGCCTCAACCTCGACAGCTTCGCCATGGACGACACGCTGCTCCATGCCCTCGCCCAGCGCAGCGCCACGGGTGCGGATCTCGTCATCGCCGAGGGTTCCATGGGCCTCTTCGACGGCATCGAGGGCGAGACGGGCCGCACCGGCGCCAGCGCCGATGTGGCGGCCCGTTTCGGCTGGCCGGTGCTTCTCGTGCTCGATGTGTCGGGGCAGGCGCAATCCGCCGCCGCCATCGCGCTCGGATGCGCCCGCTACGATCCGCGCATCTCCATCATGGGCGTCATTCTCAACCAGGTGGCGAGCGACCGCCATCGCCGGCTCGTCGAGGATGGCATCAACCGGATCGGGCTTCCGGTTCTGGGCGCGCTGTCGCGGGATTCCACGATCAGCCTTCCGGAGCGTCACCTTGGATTGGTGCAAGCGGGCGAAACCGCGGATCTCGACAGGCGGCTCGACGATCTCGCAGACAGGATCGAGAAGGCGGTGGATCTCGACCGGATCGTCGCCATGGCCGCCACCACGATACGGCCGATGGCGGGGCCATGCCCGGCGCTTCCGCCCCCGGGCCAGCGCATCGCGCTCGCACGGGACGAGGCGTTCTCGTTCGTCTATCCGCATATCCTGCACGGATGGCGCGAGGCCGGCGCGGAGATCGTGCCGTTCTCACCGCTCGCGGACGAAAAGCCGCCGGCGGATTGCGATTCCTGCTGGCTTCCGGGCGGCTATCCCGAACTTCATGCCGCACGCCTTGCCGCCGTGGGCCGTTTCCTCGAGGGATTGCGCGCGTTCGGGGAAAGCCGGCCCATCCATGGCGAGTGCGGCGGCTACATGGTGCTGGGGCAAAGCCTGGAGGATGGCGGCGGCGTCACCCACCCGATGTCGGGTCTCCTGCCGGTTGCAACCAGCTACAAGCGGCGCAAGCTCCACCTCGGCTATCGTGTCGCCACGCTCAGCGAGGACGGCCCCTTGGGCCGCAAGGGCGCGAGGCTGGTCGGCCACGAATTCCACTACGCGTCCATCGTCAGCCAGGATGCGAGCAATCTCGCTCAGGTCACTGACGCGACAGGGGTTTCGCTTGGCCTCGCCGGTCATCGCAACGGTGCCGTCACAGGCACGTTCTTTCACGTTCTCGCCGGCTGAATTTCAGCACGGGCATGAAGAAAACCGGGGCTCGCGAAGGCCCCGGTCGGTGTCACGTGTCGCTGCGTCAGGCAGCCGGCAGGAACCGCGAGCGGATGAAGCCGGCGGCGCCCCCGAGCAGCACCCAGAAGACCAGGCTGACGAGCGACGCCATGACGATGAAGTCATGGGCAAGCGTTTCCGGAACCGCGCTTTCGAAGCTTGCCGGCTTCGGCGCTCCGACCAGATGCGGAACCACGATCAGCGCGATGGCCAGCACGGCCAGCCGCAATGCCCGGGTGAACGCGAGAAGCGCCAACCCGGCAGCGGTCGCGCCGACAGTTGCAACCCACCAGACCTGCCTTGCCGCGAGTTCGGCCGCAGGCATTCCCGGCAGCTCCGGCGGGAGGCCGAGCCCCGGTGCGAGGGTGAAGACCGCAAAGCCCGCCAGCCCCCAGAAGACGCCCTGCCGCCAGCCGGTCATTCCCCCGGCGAACTCGGACGCGGTCACGAGGAGAACCGCGAACCCGATGGCCGTGACGATGTTGGCAAGCGCCRTGAAGGCCGAGCGCTGGAAGCCGTCGGCCGGGGCCCAGGCATCCTCATCGTGCTCGTGCGGATGCGCCGCCGCCCTGGCCTCGCCGCCCGTGTGACCGGCGGCCCCGTGATCGTGCGAGGCTTGCGAAGGCTCCGCCTTCTCGTAGGTCTCCGCCCGCAGGATCAGCGGAACGGTGCCGGCATATTGCATCGCCGTCATGGCGAGGCCGGCAATGAGCCCAGCCAGCGCCGAGACAAAGACGATGTTGCGAAACAGGCTCATGGGCCTTTCCTCAATGGCAGGGGAAGGCGAGCGAATGCCGCACGTCATGCGCCGCGTTGTGCACTGCGCTGACTTGCGAAAGCCCCGCGAAGCCGACGATGAAGAGGCCGAGGAATGCCGCGAAACAGAGCTGGGTCAGCCGCGAGGCCGATGTCGTGCCGGCGGAAAGGGGCAGTGTCGTTTGATGGGTCGTCATGTGGGTCCTTTCGCCCTCCACCCGAGGGCCGATCGAGAGTTTAAGCGCTGTCGGCAGGTTTCCTGGCTCACGGATCGACGCGTCTCCTCTGCCTTCCCAGGACGATCCCAGTGGCAGTATCGAGGAGCGCTCTCCGCCTACAGTTGCGGGGGCAGCCGCGGCTTTGGGCGAAGGCCCGCACCGTGTTCCCTTTTGATCCGACACGACAGGTATAGATGCCAGCACTCGCACCGCCAATCAAAAGATTGGCTCCTGCCCAAGAGGCGAGTGACTAGGCGCCGCTCGGCAGCACGCGCCTGAGGTCGCGGCTGGTGAGGTGAAAGTTGGCGTCGAGGGGAAGGCGTTTCAGCGCCGCCTTGGCTCGCGCCGCTTCGTCAAAAATGGAGCGGTGGTCGAGGAAGAACGTCATGCAGGTCCCGGGCGTCGGTGATGGCCCGACGAGAACGCGGAAGGCAAGCCGGTGCACCACGCATTGGCCCGCATGCCATCCCGGAATGAAGGCCAGCGAGTCGATGTCTTCGCGCCAGACCGCGGTCTCTCCCAAGGTAATCCTCCGCCGCCCTTGACTATCCGCCGCGAGCTATACCTCATCGGGAGGAAATCGACGTACCCGATCGGTCGGGTCGGGCGTTGAACATATCCGCCCACGATCTTTTGGACCCACGATCTCTCGGAAAGGACATGCTGTGTTCACTCTCACGATCAGCGACAAGGCTGTGGCCGTCACGAATGCCGACGAGGATGAAGCGCGCGAGCTTTTCATGAGCGAGGATTTCAAGGACGACCTGAAGGCGCTCGAAACGGACGGCGCTCCGCTCTGGGACGGATTCGCCACCCTTGCCCTGCGACCTGCCACCGACCTCGAGATCACCGAGTTCGAGGAAGCCGATGTGGACGAGGAAGGGGAAGACGATGCGGAGGACGACGACAGTCCTCTCATCATGTTCCTCGTCGACGTGACGGATCCTGACGACGAGGAGTGAGGTTTCCGTCCGGCAACCGAGCTTCCCTCCCCTTCGCGGGGAGGGAACGGGTGCTCAGGACGGCGGCGAGCCGTCCTTGATCAGCGCCCTAATCCCGTCACGAAGTTCCGGCGTGTCTTTTTCCTTATGCACCGCGACCGCGTGCAGGACGGCGGCGTTGACGACTTCGTCGACGCTATCGGCGACGATGGCCAGCGAGCATTTCACATCGCTGGGGATCTCACGGCAATCGATGAATTTCCGGCCCATGGCGTCCTCCCGGATGACTGTTCCTTCAAAGCCGTTGCCACGACCGCGCCATTCTAGCCTCGCCGGCGCGCGAGGCGAGTCCCCTATCCTTTTGCGCCGAACGCATCTGCGAGCAGGTCATAGGAGCGCAGCTTGGCGTCGTGGTCGAAGACCGCCGCGGTGATCATCAATTCGTCAGCCTGGGTCGCCTCCAGGAGCGGTGCAAGCAGCTCGCGCATTGTCTGCTGCGAGCCGACGAACAGCCGTTGCCGGTTGCGCCGGATGGCCTCACGCTCGGCGGCCGAATAATCATAAGCGAGCGCCTCCTCGGGACTCGGCAGGGGACCGTATTCGCCGCGATTGCGGCGCAGGACGTTGAGATCGGCGCTCGAGGCGAGCCGCTCCGCATCCGCATCCGTCTCGGCGCAGATCGCCGCGATGGTGAGGATCGCGTGGGGTGCGCTGCGCCATGACGAGGGTGTGAACTCGCGCCGGTAGCTCATCATCGCATCGGTCGCGTCATGGCTTGCGAAATGCTGCGCGAAGCCGAAGCCAAGCCCGAGCTGCGCCGACAGATGCGCGCTGTAATCGCTCGATCCGAGAAGCCAGATCGGCGGCAGGGGCACGCCAGACGGCATGATGTCGATCTTGGAGAACGGATGAGTGGCCGGAAATCCCTTGGTCTCCAGCAGCAACAGCTCCTGAAGGCGCTCCGGAAAGTCGTCGCCGCCCCGCTCCTGCTGCTGCAGCCGCCGCAGCGCATAGGACGTCACCGGATCGGTGCCCGGGGCGCGGCCGAGTCCTAGGTCGATGCGGCCGGGAAACAGCGCTTCGAGGAGCTTGAACCGCTCCGCCACCATCAGCGGCGCATGGTTGGGCAGCATCACGCCGCCGGAGCCGACGCGGATCCGTTCGGTGACGGCGGCGATCTGGCCGATCATGATCTCCGGCGCGCCGCTGGCGACGGATGGCAGGTTATGATGTTCGGCGACCCAGAACCGCGTGAAGCCGAGCCGGTCGGTATGCCGCGCGAGATCGAGCGTGTTGCGCAGGGCGTGCGCCGGCGTCGAGCCCGCGGTGACGAAAGACAGATCGAGGACAGAAAGCGGCGGCATACGGTTTCCATGCGGTGATTGGGCAGGATAGGATCGTGCGACACGGGATATAGGTTCGCAGACCTGCAAAACCCATGCCCCTGCCCCATAAACCCGTTGTCGCCCACGATCGTCTGCAAAACCGCGCGGCCGCCAAAGAAGGAACTTTCCCATGAACAAACGTCGGCTCGGTCGCTCGGACCTGATGGTGTCGCCCCTTTGCCTCGGCGGGAATGTGTTCGGCTGGACGTCCGACGAGGCGGCGTCCTTCCGCGTCCTCGATGCGTTCGTCGCAAGCGGCCTCGAATTCATCGACACGGCGGACGTCTATTCCAGCTGGGCGCCCGGCAACAAAGGCGGCGAATCCGAGACCATCATCGGCAAGTGGATGAAAGCGCGCGGCAATCGGCAGAAGCTGGTCATCGCCACGAAAGTCGGGTCCGACATGGGCGAAGGGCGTAAAGGATTGTCGAAGACCTATATCCGCCGGGCGGTGGAGGATTCGCTGACGCGGCTGCAGACCGATTACATCGACCTCTATCAATCCCATCGGGATGACGAGGAGACGCCGCAGGCGGAGACGCTCGGTGCCTATCAGGAACTCATCGAGGCGGGCAAAGTCCGCGTCATCGGCGCGTCGAACTTCACCGCCGCGCGGCTGAAATCGGCGCTCGACATCAGCGCCAAGGACGGCTTGCCCCGCTACGAATCCCTGCAGCCGAAATACAATCTCCACGACCGCGCCGAATTCGAGAGCGAACTCGAACCCCTCTGTCTTGCGCACGAGGTCGGCGTGATCCCGTATTACGGTCTCGCCAGCGGTTTTCTGACCGGCAAGTACCGGTCGGAAGCAGATTTCGGCAAGAGCGTGCGCGGCGGGCGCATGGCCGATTATCTCAACGATCGCGGCACACGCATTCTCGCGGCCCTCGACGAGGTGGCGGCGGAAAGGAACACCGTGCCGGCGCAGGTGGCGCTCGCCTGGCTCATCGCCCGCCCCAGCATCACGGCGCCCATCGCCAGTGCGCGGAGCGTCGAGCAACTGGCCGATCTCGTCGCGGCGACGCGGCTCGAACTCGGTTCCGAGGCGATCGCACGGCTCGACCGGGCCTCGGCCTGATCAAGTCCAGACGCGCCGCCAACGCCTCGGCGTCAGCAGCCTACGCAAATCCCGCGCCGCACCTTGCGGTCGATCATCTCGCTCTTGCGCCGCATTTCGAGTTCGCGCGCCGTCGGCGCGGGTCCGGACGGGTCGAGCGCCCCGGCGGTGGACGGGGCGGCGCCCGTGCTGCCCTCCGTTCCCGGCGCGGGCCGTGGCGTGGTGACGGCGCTGGGCCGCGAACCCGGAGACGGGGTCGCCCTGCCGGGCGCAGTCTTGGTGCCGGCGCTTCCGGGACTTGGGCTCCCCATGGAGCTGCCTGTCGAACCGGAGCTTCCCGCCGAGCCTCCGGATTGAGCGAGGGCCTGCCCGACGAACAGCCCGGCAATCGTCAGCGTCGCCAATGTGAGTGTCCGCAATGCTCCCTCCTCGCGAATGCTCCAGACCAACGTGGAACAGCCAGCCGAGTTTCGGCTCAACGGCTCCACAGGGTCAAGCTCACCGGCTGGCGCGGATCGAGCACCTGTCGCGGCCCCGCCTCGAGACCGCTCTCGAAGAGCGCCGCGCAGGCGGATTTCCCCGCGTCGCAAACCGAGAACAGGCCGATGCCGGGGCCGACCCGGATGCCTTCGGCGCGGGAAAGGTGAAAGACGTCGTAGCCAATTCGCAAAAACAGATCGAACACCCTGCGCCCGCCCGGCACCGCCACGCGCCCGCCCTGCGGGAGAATGGTCGACATGGCCTCCTCCCAGCCGCAGCGGTCGGGATTCCACCACCACTCGTCGCCGCGCTTTTCGAGTCCCGACGACGATGTCGAGACGACGAGACGCGGGCGGCCCTTCGTGTTGGGATTGGCCTCATGCCCGATCCGTCCGAGCACCACGAGATCGGCCCGGTCGAGCTCGCGCTGGAAATACGCCCAGTCGGCGTCGTTCCTGAGCGACGGGGGCGTCTCGCCGGTCGAATCGGTGATGCGGTCGTCATCCGAGACGATCGCGTAGCCGTGGATGTGGATCGTCACAGCGAACCCCTGTTTTTCCGCCAGCCCATTCTACCGCACCATCGGGCTGCGCCGCCATCGCGCATCGTCGCGACATGGCGATTGGGACGGGGATGGGGATGGCGTTCGGCTCCGGCCTTGCCAGACCTGCGCGAACATCCGATGAAACCCCACAAGGATCTCGAAACGAGAGTGAGCCGATGCGGATTGCGACGTGGAACGTGAACTCGATCAAGCAGCGGCTCGAGCATCTGGCCGAATTCCTCAAGACGAGCGAGCCGGATGTGGTCTGCCTGCAGGAGCTGAAATGCGTCGACGACGCCTTTCCGCGATTCGAGGTCGAGGCGCTCGGCTACAACGTCGCGACTCACGGCCAGAAGGCCTATAACGGCGTTGCCATCCTGTCGAAGCGGCCCCTCGAAGACGTCCGTCGCGGCCTGCCGGGCGACGATGGCGACGACCATGCGCGCTATATCGAGGGGGTCGTGCCGACGGCGAACGGGGTCGTGCGGGTGGCGTCCATCTATCTCCCCAACGGCAATCCCATCGGCACGCCGAAATTTCCCTACAAGCTCGCTTGGCTGGACCGGCTGACGGCGCACGCGCGGGAACTCCTCCGGCTGGAGGAGAACCTCGTCCTGTGCGGGGATTACAATGTCATTCCCGAGCCGAAGGACGCCGCCGATCCCGCTCTCTGGGTCAATGATGCGCTGTTCCAGCCGGAGAGCCGGGCACGCTTCCGGGCGCTGCTCGATCTCGGCTTCGTGGATGCCCTGCGGGCCTGCAACGACCAGGCAGGCCTCTACACCTTCTGGGATTATCAGGCCGGCGCGTTCCAACGGAACAACGGCATCCGCATCGATCACCTGCTCCTGTCGCCGCAGGCGCAGGACAAGCTGCAATCGGTCAGCATTCGCAAGGATGTCCGCGGCTGGGAGAAACCGTCGGACCACGTGCCGGTGCTGGTGGACCTCAAGATCGAGGCCTAAACGCAAACGCTTAGCGGCGCGCCTGAATGTATTGCTCGAGAAGATCGAGCGCCAGTTTGCGGTCACTGTCGCCCGACACGGCAAATGCCTCGTCGTAGAGCTTCCCGATCCACTGGTACTTGTTCGGCTCAATCGATTCACGCGCCAGGGTCAGCCACATCAGGCCCTTGGCGCGCTGACGGGGAACGCCGTTGCCCGTCATCAGCAGATGCCCCAGCAGGGCCTGCGAGGGGTGGTGGCCCTTTTCGGCCGCCAGGTTGAACCAGCGCGCCGCCTGCCGCGAATCCTTCTCGACGCCCGTGCCTTCGAGGTAGAGGCGCGCGAGATTGTACTGGGCGTTCGAATCGCTGAAATAGCTCGCGGCGTAATTGAACATCTCGACCGCCCGGCCCGGGTTGGCCGAGACATACGTGCCCTGGATGCCGTCGAGGAAATAGGTCCCCAAGGCCACGAAGGCGCTCGACACCACCGCGGCGTTCGGCGAATCCGGGCTCTCGTCGGCGTTCTGGTCCGCGAGTTTCGAGAAATACTCGAAGGCCTTGAGGTCGTCATGCTCGACCCCGTCGCCATCCGCATACATGCGGCCGAGTTTCCAGAGAGCCAGGGTATGCCCCTGCCCCGCCGCATATTCGAGCGCGAGGGCAGCGCCCTGCTTGTCGCCTGCGTTGTAGTCCCTCATGCCGTTGCGCAAAGCCTCGCGCGCCGAGCCATACTTGATGGTCGGCGTGAGAGGCTGCGGACGCGGCGCGGCATCGAGCGCGAAAGCTGCGCTCGAGCCAAGCAACGCCACGCCGCAAGCGGCAATCAGACTAGATGTCCGCATAGCATTCCTTCTCGGCCGATCCGCCGGGATGGGTCACGGCGCCGTCCCGCGCCGGTCCCACCGTMTGCGCATATTTCCAGAGGTAGCCCGATGTCGCATCGGTCTCGCGCGGCTTCCATTCGGCGTGCCGGCGCGCGAGTTCCTCGTCGGACAGCTCGATGTCGATGGTGCCCTTGATGGCGTCGAGGGCGATGATGTCGCCGTCGCGCACCAGCGCGATGGGGCCGCCGACCGCCGCTTCCGGACCCGCATGGCCGATGCAGAAGCCGCGCGTCGCGCCCGAGAACCGGCCGTCGGTGATGAGCGCGACCTTGTCGCCCATGCCCTGGCCGTAGAGCGCCRCCGTCGTGGACAGCATCTCGCGCATGCCGGGCCCGCCGCGCGGACCCTCGTAGCGGATGACGAGGACTTCGCCTTCCTTGTACTGCTTCTTGCTGACGGCCTGGAAGCATGCCTCCTCGCCGTCGAAGCAGCGCGCGGGACCGCGGAACACCTGCTTGTCGACCGGCATGCCCGCGACCTTCACGATGGCGCCTTCGGGCGCGAGGTTGCCGCGCAGGCCGACGACGCCGCCGGTCGCGGTGATCGGCTTGTTGGCCGGACGCACCACGTCCTGCTCGTCGTTCCAGCGCACATTGGCAAGGTTCTCGGCAATCGTGCGGCCAGTCACCGTCATGCAATCGCCATGCATGAAGCCGTGATCGAGAAGGGTCTTCATGAGGAGCGGAATGCCGCCGACTTCGAACATGTCCTTCGCCACATAGCGGCCGCCCGGCTTCAGGTCGGCGATATAGGGCGTGCGCTTGAAGATTTCGGCCACGTCGAACAGGTCGAACTTGATGCCGATCTCGTGAGCGATCGCCGGCAGGTGAAGCGCCGCATTCGTCGAGCCGCCGGACGCGGCCACCACCGTGGCGGCGTTTTCCAGAGCCTTGAGGGTGACGATATCGCGGGGACGGATGTTCTTCGCCAGAAGCTCCATCACCATCTCGCCGGCGGTGAAGCAGAACCGGTCGCGGATTTCGTAAGGGGCGGGAGCGCCCGCCGAATAGGGCAGCGCGAGGCCGATGGCCTCGGACACGGTCGCCATGGTGTTGGCGGTGAACTGAGCGCCGCAGGCACCGGCGGACGGGCACGCCACCTGCTCGAGTTCGGTCAGGTCCTCGTCCGACATCTCGCCGACCGAATGCTTGCCGACGGCCTCGAACAGATCCTGCACGGTCACGGGCTTGCCCCGGAACGAGCCGGGCAGAATGCTTCCGCCGTAGATGAAGATCGACGGGACGTTGAGGCGCACCATCGCCATCATCATGCCGGGCAAAGACTTGTCGCAGCCGGCCATGCCCACGAGGGCGTCATAGGCGTGGCCGCGCATGGTCAGCTCGACCGAATCGGCGATGACCTCGCGCGACGGCAGCGAGGACTTCATGCCCTGGTGACCCATGGCGATGCCGTCGGTCACGGTAATGGTGCAAAACTCTCGGGGCGTGCCCTGAGCGGAGGAGACGCCCTTCTTCACGGCCTGCGCCTGGCGCATCAGGGAGATGTTGCAGGGCGCGGCTTCGTTCCAGCAGGTGGCGACGCCGACGAATGGCTGGTGAATCTGCTCCTGGGTCAGACCCATCGCGTAGAGGTACGAACGGTGCGGCGCGCGAGCTGCGCCTTCCGTTACGTAGCGACTTGGGAGTTTCGATTTGTCGAACCGGCGCGCATCCATGAACTTCACTCTTCCCCGCTTGGCGTAACACTGGGTCCCGAATGGTTACGGAACCCTGGTGCTCTGCCATGCGCCACACCTTTCGCGCAACGTCCCAAGAGAGTCAGAAAAAACCCGCTCGCGCCTGGCCGTCGTCTGCGCCCCACTGCCCTAAAGCTTTGCCGTTAAAGCAGTTTAGCGAGACCCATGAGGTGCCTTCGGTTTATGGCGGGATCGCGGCGGAGCGTGGGCCAAGCGCGGCCAGATCAGGAAGGTTTGAAGGTGTTGCGGCCGCGCCACATGAATCCGCCGTGAATCGGCAAACCATGTCACCCGGAGACCGTCGCGGCTTCGCGCCGGCGCTACATCCGGAACACGCCGAAACGGGTCTCCGGCACCGGCGCGTTCAAGGTCGCTGAAAACGCGAGCGCGAGAACGCGGCGGGTCTCCGACGGCAGGATGATGCCGTCGTCCCAGAGCCGGGCGGTGGCATGGTAGGGGCTGCCTTCCAGCTCGTAAGTATCGCGGATCGGCGCCTTGAAGGCTTCCTCGTCCTCCGCGCTCCAGCTCCCGCCCTCCGCCTCGATGTTGTCGCGCCGGACGGTGGCGAGAACGCTCGCCGCCTGCTCGCCTCCCATCACTGAAATTCGCGAATTGGGCCAGGTGAACAGGAAGCGCGGCGAATAGGCCCGGCCGCACATGCCGTAATTGCCGGCGCCGAACGAGCCGCCGAGCAGCAGCGTGATCTTGGGCACCTGCGCGCAGGCGACCGCGGTGACGAGCTTCGCGCCATCCTTGGCGATGCCGCCGGCCTCGTATTGCCGGCCCACCATGAAGCCCGAGATGTTCTGCAGGAACAGCAGCGGGATGCGCCGCTGGCAGCACAATTCGATGAAGTGGGCGCCCTTGAGAGCGCTCTCGGAAAACAGAATGCCGTTATTGCCGATGATGCCGACCGGCATGCCCCAGATCCGCGCGAAGCCGGTGACCAGCGTGGTGCCGTAGAGGCGCTTGAACTCGTCGAATTCGGAGCCGTCCACCAGCCGCGCGATCACCTCGCGGATATCGTATTGCTTCTTGAGATCCGTCGGCACGATGGCGTCGAGATCGTCGATGGCGTATTTCGGCTCGACCGGCTCCGCGATGTCGAGATCGACGACCTTGCGGGTGTTCAGCGTCGAGACGATCCGGCGCACGATGGCGAGCGCATGGACGTCGTCGGTCGCATAATGATCGGCCACGCCCGATTGGCGCGCGTGGACGTCGGCGCCGCCGAGATCTTCCGCCGAGACGACTTCGCCCGTGGCGGCCTTCACCAGCGGAGGTCCGCCGAGAAAGATGGTGCCCTGATGGCGCACGATCACCGTCTCGTCCGACATCGCCGGCACATAGGCGCCGCCCGCCGTACAGGAGCCCATCACACAGGCGATCTGCGGGATGCCGAGGGAGGACAGCGTCGCCTGGTTGTAGAAAATTCGCCCGAAATGATCCCGGTCGGGAAACACCTCGGTCTGGTGCGGAAGGTTCGCGCCGCCCGAATCGACGAGATAGATGCAGGGCAGGCGATTCTCGCGGGCGACCTCCTGGGCGCGAAGATGCTTCTTCACGGTCATCGGATAATAGGTGCCGCCCTTGATGGTGGAATCGTTGCAGACGATCATCACCTCGCGGCCTTCGACGCGGCCGATGCCGGTGATGATCCCGGCGCCGTGGATCGCGCCGTCATACATTTCATGCGCGGCGAGCGCGCCGAGTTCGAGAAACGGCGCGCCGGGGTCGAGCAGGCGCGTGACCCGCTCGCGCGGCAGCAGCTTGCCGCGCCCCAAATGCCGCTCGCGGGCTTTTGCCGGTCCGCCCTCGGCCACGATCCCGCGCTTGGCGCGCAGTTCCGCCGCGAGTTCGGCCCAGGCGGCGCGGTTGGCGCGCGCATTATCCGAGGCAAGGTCGGCGGATGTGGCGATGACGGGCACGCCTCAGCTCCTGCTTGTCGTGGTCAACCTCGTCGTCAGCCCTTCGCGCGGATGACGACCCGTTCGCGAACGGCGCCGGGCCCGCAGCGATRGGCGATGCCGCGGACGAGCAGCCAATCATTCGATTGTTTGTCGAGATAGAGATGCGTCCCGCCGAGCGCCACCGTCGCCTCCAGCATGGATTGGGTGGCAGGACCGAAGCCCGGCGTCGTGGTGATCGTCGGAGAGACCACGCCCAGCCGGGTGCAGACCCGCACGTCCGCCGGCGAATCCATGATCTGGACCACATCGGTCGGAGAGGGTCGGTAGGCGCAGGCCGAAGCGGTCAAGGCGATGAGGGAGGCGATGAGGACGCGAGTCATGGGATATCCGCCGATCAGGTAATCTTCTCCCAAGCTTAGAGCATGAAGCACCGCTGGCGAGAAGCCATGAGGCGGCGGGAGCCGAAATCCCTCGGGGACAGGCCGAAAAATCGCCGCTTGTGACTTCCGGGTCACGTCCGGGCGGCTCAGGCGCGCTCCGTCGGCCCGAAGATCGTCTCGAAGCTCCGGCGAAGGGCGCCGTCCACCTCCGGCATGGTCACTGGGATGCCGAGATCCACTAGGCTGGTGATGCCGTGCTGGCGGACGCCGCAGGGGACGATGCCGGAGAAATGGGAAAGGTCCGGCTCGACGTTGAGGCTGATGCCGTGGAAACTGACCCAGCGGCGCACGCGGATGCCGATGGCGGCGATCTTGTCCTCGGCTCCCTCCCCCCGTTCGGGACGGCGAACCCAGACCCCGACCCGATCGTCGCGCCGCTCGCCCCGCACGTTGAATTCGGCAAGCGTTGCAATGAGCCAGGCTTCGAGGGCCGCCACGTATCGGCGCAGATCCTGCTGCCGGCGACTGAGATCCAGCATCACATAGGCCACCCGCTGGCCGGGGCCGTGATAGGTATATTGCCCGCCTCGCCCGCTGCGGTGGACCGGAAAGCGGTTCGGCTCCACGAGGTCCGAATCCTGCGCCGAGGTTCCGGCCGTATAGAGAGGGGGATGCTCGACCAGCCAGACCAGTTCGCGGGCGCCGTCCCGGGCGATGGCCTCGGCGCGGGCTTCCATGAAGGCAACCGCCTCCTCGTATCCCGTCAGCCCCTCGGCGATGGCCCATTCGACGGGCACCGTTCCCGCGAGGGCGGGGAAGCTGTCGGCGAGATTGTCGCGAAGGCTCGGCAAGTCGATCCACCCGGATGAAAGGCGCGGCAGGAGCGCTGTATTGATCCCCGTTCCCCCGCGCGGTCAACCCGCCTGAGATATGCGCCCCGGAACACCAGACAAGGCGCCCCGCGGACAAGCCTCGCGGATGGCCGGCATTTGCCTTTGGACCCTGCCCTTGGACCTTGCGGAAACTCTTGGCCCGATGGGCTTGCGGTCCCGCAATCCATCTAGTATAGCCCGCCTCGCACGGGATTTCGGTCCCGGCTCCAAGCTCTGCGGCCATGGCGGAATTGGTAGACGCACTACCTTGAGGTGGTAGCGGGGAGACCCGTGGAGGTTCGAGTCCTCTTGGCCGCACCAGCTTTGAAGAACGCCTCGGCGGACATCCGCCGGCGCGTTACAAAAAGGTCCCTGACGGGGCCTTTTTTGTTGCCTGCGCGGGATTGTCACCTAGGCTGACGGGCGGGTCCGGCTATGTGGCGTTCACAAGACTTGCCTGTCGCTTCCCGATCCGCTGCGCCGGCTTGAAACGACACGGCAGGAAACCGACCCAACCCACCGATCCGGCTTTGGCTTTTGCGGCGCATTGTGCTGATGCTTGCGCCTATCTAAAAGGCCGTCGGATCCAGCGCTTCGAGGAACGACCCATGCAGGACGTCGACGATCTGACGCCACCTGGCGTGCCCGAGGGCGAAACAGCCCCATGGTCGTTCCGCGACGATGACGGCGAGATCAACCAGGACTTTCTCCGCGCGGTCGGCGACGCGATCGACGCTTCGGACACCGCGCGCCTGCTCCATCTCGTGGAGGATTTCCACGAATCCGAAATGGGCGACCTCCTGGAAGCCCTCGACACCGATCACCGCCCTCGCCTGATCGAATTGCTCGGATCCGATTTCGACTTCGCGGCCCTGACCGAGGTCGACGATTCGGTTCGTGAGGAAATCCTCGAGGAGCTCGAAACCGCCACCGTCGCGGAGGGCGTGCGGGACCTCGAATCCGACGATGCCGTCACGATTCTCGAAAGCCTCGACGACGAGGACAAGGCGGATGTGCTCGAGCGGCTGCCGGCGATCGAGCGCGTGGCGCTCCAGCGTTCGCTCGACTATCCGGAAGACAGCGCCGGCCGGCGCATGCAGACCGAGTTCATCGCGGTCCCCCCCTTCTGGACCGTCGGCCAGACCATCGACTTCATGCGCGAGACGCCGGACCTGCCGGAGACCTTCTACGAGATCTTCGTGATCGATCCCGCCGGCCATCTCCTGGGAGCGGTGGCGCTCGACCGGCTCCTGCGGTCGAAACGTCCGATGACCATCGAACAGCTCATGGATGACGAGCCGGACCGCGTGAAGGCGACCGAAAACCAGGAAGAGGTGGCGCGCATGTTCGAGCGCTACAACCTCGTGTCGGCGGCCGTGGTCGACGAGGCCGGAAGGCTCGTCGGCGTGATGATGGTCGACGACATCGTCGACGTGCTTGAAGAGGAGGCGGATGCCGACATCAAGCAGCTCGGCGGTGTCCACTCCGACGAAGAATTGTCCGATACGGTGATGACGACCCAGCGCAGCCGCTTTCCCTGGCTTTTCRCCAACATGTGCACGGCGATCGTCGCCGCCAACGTGATCGGCGCCTTCTCGGCCTCGCTTGAGCACATGGTGGCGCTCGCGGTGCTCATGCCCATCGTCGCCTCCATGGGCGGCAATGCGGGCACCCAGACCATGACGGTGGCGGTGCGGGCGCTTGCCACCCGCGAGCTCGGCCGCTCGAACGCCTGGCGCATCATCCGCCGCGAGGCGATGGTCGGCCTCCTGAACGGAATCGTGTTCGCCGTCATCATGGGCACCATCGCGGGCCTCTGGTTCCAGGCGCTCGATCTTGGCGTCGTCATGGGGCTGGCGCTGATCACCGTGCTGCTCTTCGCGGCGCTCGGGGGCATTTTCGTGCCGCTTACGCTCAATCGGTTCGGCGTCGATCCGGCGGTGTCCTCCGGACCCTTCGTGACCAGCATCACCGACATCGTCGGCTTCTTCGCTTTCCTKGGGATTGCGACCGCCTGGTTCGGCCTCTAGCCCGCCGTTAAGCCTCTTTCGTAAGCGGTTGTTAATGGGCTTGGGTCATGGCTGGTCAGATCGATTTCGCCGGATATAGTTGACCAGATGAAGTCCCGACGTCCTTCCCGCCGCTCGAAAGCTCCCTCCCGACTGCGCCAGATCCTGGTCGCGGCGCGCGCCGGCGCGGTCCTGGCGCTGGCCGTCGGACTTGCCTCCTGCGCGATTGCCCCGTCCAGCCGCTACCCCGCCAAGGGCGATGCGCGTCCGCACGCGGGCGTCGCCTCCGCCCATGGAATGCCGGTTCACGGGGTCGATATTTCCAAGTGGCAGGGCAAGGTCGATTGGGCGGCTTTGCGCCAGGCCGGAACGAAATTCGCCTTCATCAAGRCCACCGAGGGTGGCGACCACGTGGACAACCGGTTTATGGAAAACTGGGCCGGCRCCAAACAGGCCGGGGTCCCCCGCGGCGCCTATCACTTCGTCTATTGGTGCCGCCCGGCCCACGAACAGGCCATGTGGTTCAAGCGGAACGTCCCCTACGATCCGACCGCCCTGCCCCCGGTCCTCGACGTCGAATGGAACGGCGAGTCGGTCAACTGCCCGCGGAAGGTGCCGCGCGAGCAGGCGCTCGCCATGATCCACCTGATGCTGAAGGAGATGGAGGCGCATACGGGCAAGCGCCCCATCATCTACACCGACATCACCTTCCACCAGGAGATCCTGGAGGGCGAGTTCACCGATTATCCGTTCTGGATCCGCAGCACCGCCGCCGAGCCGCACCATCGCTACAACGACCGCCGTTGGACCTTCTGGCAATTCACCACCACCGGCCGCGTCCCCGGCGTGTCGGGCGATATTGACCGGAACACCTTCTACGGCACCGACAACCAGTGGCGCATGTTCCTCGCCAGCAATTGCGACCCCCGCGACCACGCCCGGCTGAAGAACACCGGCGTCTGCAGCAATGTGGGCGGCGGAGAGGCTTACGCGAGCGCGGAAGAGTAGCGGCGCGGGGGGGCCTCCCGCTCTTGCAAATTGACGCCCTTGCAAATTGCCGCCCTTGCAAATTGCCGCTCCCTGCCCGAACCTTCGACCCAAGCCGATGCCAAAATCGCACGAGGTTGGAGGAAAGCCATGATCCCGAACATCCGCGCCTTCAATTTCGACCTTGGCGAGACCGCCGATGCGATCCGCGAGACGGTCCGCGACTTCGCGCAGGACAAGATCGCGCCGCGAGCCGAAGAAATCGACCGCACCAACCAGTTCCCCCGCGATCTCTGGCCCCAGATGGGCGAACTGGGATTGCACGGCATCACGGTCGGCGAGGAATATGGCGGCGCGGGGCTCGGTTACCTCGAGCATGTGGTGGCGGTGGAGGAGGTGTCGCGCGCCTCCGCGTCGGTCGGGCTGTCTTATGGGGCCCATTCCAATCTCTGCATCAACCAGATCAGCCGCAACGGTACCGAGGAGCAGAAGCGGCGCTACCTGCCGAAGCTGATCTCCGGCGAGCATCTCGGCGCGCTTGCCATGTCTGAGCCGGGCTCGGGCTCGGACGTGGTGTCCATGCGCACCCGGGCCGAGAAGCGCGGCGACCGATATGTGCTCAACGGCAACAAGATGTGGATCACCAACGGCCCCACGGCCGACGCGCTGGTGGTCTATGCCAAGACCGACCCGGAGGCTGGATCGAAGGGCATCACGGCCTTCCTCATCGAGAAAGGCTTCAAGGGATTCTCGACTCACCAGAAGCTCGACAAGCTCGGCATGCGCGGCTCGGATACCTGCGAATTGCTGTTCGAGGATTGCGAGGTGCCGGAGGAGAACGTGCTCGGAAAGGTCGGCCGGGGCGTCAACGTCCTGATGTCCGGCCTCGATTACGAGCGCGCGGTTCTGGCCGCCGGACCCCTCGGCATCATGCAGGCCTGCATGGATGTGGTGATGCCCTATGTCCACGAGCGCAAGCAGTTCGGCCAGCCCATCGGCGGGTTCCAGCTCGTGCAGGGCAAGCTCGCCGACATGTACGTGACGATGAATTCCGCGAAGGCCTATGTCTACGCCGTCGCCAAGGCCTGCGACCGCAACGAGACCACCCGCGAGGACGCCGCCGGCGCGATCCTCTACGCGGCCGAAAAGGCGACCCAATGCGCGCTCGACGCGATCCAACTGCTCGGCGGCAACGGCTATATCAACGACTACCCGACGGGCCGCCTCCTGCGCGACGCGAAGCTCTACGAGATCGGGGCCGGCACGAGCGAGATCAGGCGGATGCTGATCGGCCGGGAATTGTTCGAGAAATCGGCGTGAAGATCACGCATCCGTCATGCCGGGGCCGCGCAGGCGGAGCCCGGAAACCATAGTCGCCAACAACTCCGGGAGAGGCACGGCGGCGATGGTCGCGACTTCGGAGGACGGGTTTGCAAATGGGTCGAAGAATCTGAAGATTGCCGCCAACGACTTCTACCGGCTGTCAGCAGCCGCGCCGCTCCACCCCTTCGGGAGAGGCTCCGGACTTCACCTCTCTCTGCGGGAGAGGTCGGACCGAAAGATCCGGGTGAGGGGTTTCGGGCTMTCCGGAAACCGCTCACCCCCCTTCACCCTCGCTTCGCTCGACCTCTCCCCGCCGGGGAGAGGTCGGACGAGCGCGCTCAGGGCTTCCGGGCTCGCTCGCACCGGAATGACGGGAGCGAGCCGCTACTTCGTCGCAGCCTCGTAGATGTACAGCGTCGACTTGTCGTCCTCGGGCATGAAATAGCCCCGCAGCCCGACGTCGCTCGCCTCGAACCAGACCGGATTATGCGTCATGTCCATGCCCGACGGCGACCACAGCAGCACCGGCGACTGGAAGATCGGACGGCCATCGGCGAGGTTGACGAGGTCGACGCCGCCGAGGCGGAAGGGCTGCGCTTCGGGCGTGACCCTCATTTCCGTCACGCCGGTGCAGAGCATCCGGTTGCCGCCCGCATATTTGCAGTCCTGATAATCGAGATAATGCGAGGTGTTGAGGGTTCTGAGAGCCTCGGGCTTGGCGTCGGCATTGGTGGGCTTGCCGTCCGCGCCGAGCGGCCAGCGGTAGAACCGGCGGGAGCCCCAGCTGACCCCATGGAGGGAATTGTCGTCGGTGTTGTGGACGACGCCGCCCACGTGATCCTTGAAGCGGAACATCTCGGTGGCCGTCATCGTCTCGGGATCGACCCGGTAGATGATCGCCTGGCTGTTGGGGCGATACTCCGCCACCGGCACCCAGATGTATTTGCCGTCGTAATCGATCCCGCCCGGATGGTAGATCGAGCCCTCGCCGAGTTTCACCTCTCCGACGAGATTGCCCTTCGGGTCGATCTTGAACAGGTGCCCCGCGCCCTCCCCGGTGTCCCGGTCATAGCCGTCGACGGGTTGCGGGAAGCGCTTGGTCGGCGTCTTGATCTCGACCGAGGAGACGAAAAGATTGTCGCCGATTTTGACCATGCCTTGCGGATGGTGGGTGAGGAAGTTGATCGGCACCGCCTCGACCTGTTTCCAGGCCGTTCCGCGGGTCAGCTTGACCACCTGTTCGGCGGCGGCCGCGGCTTTGTTTTCCGCCGCATGGGCCGCGGGCGCCGCCGCGACGAGCAAGCAAGCGGCCAGACACTGCAAACTGCGATTCATCGAGGTCTCTCCCAGTTGAGATTTCCGCCCTTTGGACACAGCGAACGCCAAGGAGCTGACGCCGAGTAAATCTCAACCCGGCGCGCCCGGCAACGCAAGGCCCCGGCCGATCGCCCGTTCGGTCCGGCATTTCCGCGTCAGGACTTGGGCTTCACGATCTTGAACAGCTGGAATTCGCGGCCGTTGTGAATCATGTGGAGGAGGTCGGGATCGGGATTGGCGGATTCGTTCGGGTCGGTCCCCAGCACGATCATGTAGTCGTAGGTGTCCAGCCAATTGTCCCAATAGGCAGGTCCCGACGGGGCGGGTCCGTCGGACGACGCCATCACCCGGCTGATCGTGGGCGTATCCCCGTCCTCATTGTCCACATGCGCACGGGCGCCTTCGCGGGCCCGGAGGATCTGCTTGCCCGGGACGACGAACAACCGGGAAACCAGGGCCGAGCGCTCGATGACGGCAAGATTGGGCGCATGCGACATGGCGGCCTCGATGGCGACGGCCGAATCGGTGACATCGGCATCGACGACGAGCAGCCGAGAGCCCTGGGGCATGGCGCGGATGGAGTTGCGCAATTCGAGAAGCGGCTGGGCGATCGCCGACCAGTTGACCGACACATCGACCACGCGAAACGCCACCGAGACCAGGCAGATGGCAAAGAACGCATGGTTGTATTCGAGCTTGCGCAGATCGACCGACACGAAGCCGAGAGTCATCAGGAAGATCCCGACGACAAGGCGCTGATCCGCCATCCAGGAGCCGAAGGCGAGACGCGGCATGGCCAGAAAGGCGAGTGAGAGCACCACCGCCACGACCACGCCGGCCGGGTGGATGCGGATCAGCTTCCGGTGAATGCCGAACCACAGGGCCGTGGCGAGCATCAGCAGCAGCGGAATATCCGTCAGGTCCGAATAGACCGACACCATCATGGTCAGCGCATCGAGCTTCCCTTGCGCCTGCCAACTGAAATCGTGCGACAGGCCCCAGGTCGGGCTCGTGACGAGGAGATACAGGAACGGCAGGAAGGGTGCCCCGACCGTCACGGCGCTGGCGGCGAGGATGCTGGGCCGCCATTGCTTCCTGTCCCACAGGCGCCACGCCTCGAAACTCGCAATCGAGAGGCCGTACAATCCGAGCGCCGACAGGTGACAGGTATAGAGCACCGCGCAGAACGCCAGGCTGACGAGCCCGCGCAGGATGGGATTGCGGTCGGAAAGCCCGATCCATGCGGCAAGGCCGAACACCGCCGCGCCGACGCCGAACAGGTAGTTCATCAGGCCGACGAACAGGAAGCCGTTATAGAGGAAAATCCCGCCGAACAGGGGCCAGGCGGACCAGCGTCCGTAGAGTGCTCGCTGCAGCGCCATCGGTCCGAGCAGCATCAGCAGCAGGGTCAATCCGATGAAGATGCGACCTGCCAGATAAACGCCGAAGACCGGCACCAGCGGCGGGACCACGATGTCCATGATGAGATTGGGGATGGCCGCCCATTCCACCTGATAGAAATGCGCCAGGACCTCGTTTCCGGGAAGGCTCGACAAAGCGAACATCCGGGCGAGATGGTTCGGATAATCCTGCAGAGGCGGAACGAGCGTATAGATCAGGGGGAGGATGACCAGCGCCGCCACCAGCACCGCCTGCGCGGCGACGGTACGCGGTCGTTCCACCACTTGAGCGACAGGAAGCTGCGCGGCGCTTCCGGTAATATGCATAGCCCTCACGGTGGGCCTCAATTTCGCGCTGGCGCCGGGGAAACGGCCCAGTCGGTTGTGTTCTATCGCCATCAGGGGAACAGCGAATCATGGCTTCTCTCGGCGGTTTTACGGGAGATTTCGTGAAACACAATCCGTCTCGTCGGGAATGCGCGTGCCTGCGGCAACGATGACCGAAGGCACCGCTCTTTTGGATGACAGCCGCGCCGGCGGCGGCTAATGACCATTGGCTTAGGCTCGACACCTCCCGCATCGGAAACTGTTCCATGACCCTCGACAAAGCCATCGCCGACGCCCTGCGCGCCACCTCCACCGCCACGCTCACCACGGTGCTTCTGAAGAAGGGCATCCGGCGCTGCTGGATGCAGGGACCGGTTCCCATGTTCAACGCGCCGGAGCGTCTGGTCGGCCGCGCATTCACGATGCGCTTCGTCCCTGCCCGCGAGGATCTGGCGACGCCGGAATCGTGGTCCTCGCCGCGCTCCACGCGCGCTGCCATCGAGGATATGCCGGAAGGCTGCATCGCGGTGGTCGACTCCATGGGCGTGACGGATGCGGGCATCTTCGGCGACATCCTCACGGCCCGGATGATGAAGCGCGGCGTCACCGCGCTCGTGACGGATGGCGTCGTGCGGGACGCGGCCGGGGTCGAGGGCACCGAGTTGCCGGTCTGGTGCGCGGGCGTCGCAGCGCCGCCTTCGGTCGCGGGGCTCACTTTCGTGGGATGGCAGGAGCCGATCGGATGCGGCGGCGTCGCGGTGTTCCCCGATGACGTGATCGTGGCCGACGGGGACGGCGTCGTGGTGATTCCCGCCGCCATGGTGGAAGACGTGGCCATGGCCGCCGTCGAGCAGGAACGGCTCGAACTCTGGATCATGCGCGAAATCGAGAAGGGCGTCCCCCTCCCCGGCCTTTATCCGCCGAACGCCGAAACGAAGTTGCGCTATGAGGCGGAAACCGCCACATCTTGATCCGGTTCTGAATCGGCAAGGGGTGGCGGCGAGCGCATGTTCTATTACGCGTCGAAAATACTCTGGTTCTTCGCCACCCCCTCCAATCTGCTCATTCTCCTGATCGTTCTCGGGTCGCTCCTCGCCTTCACGCGACGGTTTCGACGCCTCGGCGCGGGTCTTGCCCTGGTCGTCGGGCTGTTCACCCTCGCGGTTGGTCTGTCGCCGCTCTCGAGCTACCTCCTGCTGCCCCTTGAAGATCGCTTTCCGGCCTTCAAGGACGATGGCAGGCCCGTTGCGGGGATCATACTGCTCGGCGGCTCGGTCGAGGCGGCAAAGTCCGCGTCCCGTAGCACCCTCATCGCCAACGAGGCGGCCGAACGGGTGCTCGGCACCATCGCGCTCGCGCATCTCTACCCTGAAGCGCGCATCCTGATTTCCAGCGGAAGCGGTTCGCTGTTCCAGAACGCGCCCGCCGAAGCCCCCATCATCGCCGAATATTTCAAGACCATCGGCATCGACCCCAAACGCATCGCCGTCGAGGACCGCTCGCGCACGACGTTCGAGAACGCCGTTCTGTCGCGGGCGCTGGCGGACCCCAAACCCGGTGAGCGGTGGCTTCTCGTGACCTCGGCCTGGCACATGCCCCGCTCCGTCGGCGTTTTCCGCAAGGCCGGATTCCCGGTGGTGGCCTATCCGGTGGATTACCGCACCGGCGGAACGCTCTGGGAGCAGGATGTCTTCGCGTTCGCGTCCGAGGGCCTTCGGCGTCTCGATGTGGGGACCAAGGAATGGGTCGGCCTGATCGCCTATTACGTCGCGGGCCAGACCAGCGCGCTTATGCCCGCGCCCTAAAGAATGACGCGGCGACGTGATCTGATTCGAAGAAGATGAATCGGGCTCTAGGTTTCGGGCAAGGTCAGCCGGTAGATTCCCTTGAAATCGTCCGGGTCCACCGGCCGGCCCTTGCGCAGGATCGTGAGGCGGCCGTCCTTCATCAGGCGGATGGCGGCTTGCCGAACCGGCTGCATCAGGGGACCCCAGCCCTCGGGCTTGTCGCCGCCGAGCGCGCGGGCAATCTCGGTCGGATCGATGTTGCGACCGGCGCGGGCCGTCACCAGCTCGATCATCTTGGCCTCGATCTCTTCAGGGGTCGCGCTGTGTGCCATCGTTCCTCATCAGTGCCGCGCGTGCGCCCGAAACGAACTGGCGGCGCCACATCACATAGAGCACTCCGGCGGTCGCGGCTATGAACAGATACGGGCTCACGAACCAGCCGAGATAGGCGAGCGAGAAGAAGAAGGCGCGCTGGCCGCGGTTGAAATGCGTGCCAGCGACGGAATTGAGCTCGGCCGCCCGGCGCGCGACGCGCAAGGCTTCATCGCGATTGTCCAGGCGCAGCACCGGCACGGCGCCCACCACGATCGCCATGTAGTTGAACAGGCGATAGGACCACGCGAATTTGAAGAACGCGTAGACGAACATCACCGCGAGCCCGATGGATTTCAGCTCCCACATGAGCGCCGTGGTCCCCTCTCCGAAGGGAAGCCCCGCGAAGATTGGCAGCACCGCGTCGGAGGAACGCAGCAGGGCCAGCACACCGCCGATGGCGAGCAGCGACGTGGAGGCAAAGAACGCCGTGCCGTTCATCAGGGCGGACAGGATGGTGGTGTCGACGATGCGGTTTTCCCGGTCCACCATCTGCTCCATCCAGCGATAGCGGTATTCGTTCATGAGACGGTTGAGGCCCGTTTCCCCGGCGTGGGTCAGTTCGACGGCCGCGTGATAGCCGAACCACGCCAGGATGAAGAAGACCACCGCCGCGAGATCGACGAACGTGAAACCCAGCATCGGCGCCCTCCGTTGACATGAGCGCGATCATGACCAGTTTGTTGAAGCGCTTGAAGCGGAGAATAGGCAGATGCCACAGACGATTACGCGGGGCTACAAGGCGATGCTCGAGGATGCGACGTCCCGCATCGAGACCCTGCCGCCTGCCGAGGCCATCGCCCTTCATGGCAGCGAGGACGTCGTCATGGTGGATCTGAGGGACCCCCGCGAATTGGAGCGCGAGGGCCGCATTCCCGGCGCGTTCCACTGCCCGCGCGGTATGCTGGAATTCTGGATCGACCCCGAGAGCCCTTATCACAAGCCGATTTTTGCAGAGGACAAGCGGTTCGTCTTCTTCTGCGCCGCCGGGTGGCGCTCCGCCCTGTCGGCCGCGACCGCGCAGGATATGGGCCTGCGGCCCGTCGCCCATGTGGAGGGCGGATTCACCGCCTGGCGGGAGGCCGGCGGGCCGGTGGAGCGCTCCGGCAGCTAGAAGGTGGCGAGAATCTCGAACCCGTCCGACACCATCACCCGCCCGTTATCGTCCAGGTGCTCGATCCCGTTGACCCGCGCGCCTTGAGGTCCTTGCGCCAAGGCTTTCAGCATCGCCGCGATGGCGTCGTCCGGTCCTGCCATCACCGCCTCGACAGCGCCGTCRCGGCGGTTGCGCACCCAGCCGCTCAGGCCGTGGAGTTGCGCCTGGTGCTGGGCCCAGGCGCGAAAGCCGACGCCCTGAACGCGGCCGTGGATGATGACGTGTTCGGTTCGGCTCATCTGTCAACTCAATCGGCGCGATGGCTTACGGCAGTTCAACGCGGCGTTACGGCCGAAGGTTCGGCGCGGGGCTGCTAGCTCGTCCGCCGCAGGGTGCTCGATGGTTGAGCCCAGAGCGGCCGGATCGCGGGCCTCGGCGCGGCATGGGCTGAAGCGCTCGGGTTCCAGCCATTCAATTCGGCGACATAGGATGACGACAGGCCGAGATTCTGCGCCGCCTCGACGATGCCTTCCATATAGCCGGGCTTCGGAATTCCGGCCTCCGCATCGCGCCCCATATACACGATGGCGCGTCGCGGCCCCGCCTGCGTAACGATGGGCTGGATGACTTTCGCGTAGAGGCCCGTCGAAAGACACTCGTAACGATCGAGCGCCGGCATGTCGGACAGGGAGAGATCCCAGAGCAGCCCCCAGACGGTGCCGGCCGGGTGACGCGCGACCGACGCGTAGCCTTCGGAGAAGATGATGAAGCGGTGTCGCATCAGGCGGCCGACGCCGATGGGTTTCGAGGCCGGACACCGCGCCGACATGGCGTTTCGATCCATGTTGGAGCCGTAGGCGAAATAGAGCGGCATGGCTCAGGCGAATTCCATGATGACGGCATCGACCGCGAGGCTGTCGCCTTCGCGCGCATGGATCTTCGAGATGGTGCCGTCGCGCTCCGCGCGCAACACGTTCTCCATCTTCATGGCCTCGACCATGCAGAGCGGTTCGCCGACCTTCACCTCCTGCCCGGCTTTCACCAGGATGGCCTTGACCAGCCCCGGCATGGGACAAAGCAGCGTCTTGCCGGTATCCGCCTCCAGCTTCTCCGGCATGAGAGCCGCGAGTTGCGCCTCGCGCTTGGTGTAGACCCGCGCTTCTGTGACGGCGCCCGCGTGGGAAAGCTGGAATCCGTTCAGCAGCGGCCGCACCTGAACCGCGATGGTCTCGCCGCCCACCGTTCCGCTCCAGACCGGCTCRCCGGGCCGCCAGTCGGAGACGACCGACAGGGACGCGCCGTCGATGACGAGGACGAGTTCGTCATCCTGATCCTCCACCCGGACGGGGTGCGGCGCGCGGCCGAGCATGACCACGCGGTCGCGCTCGAAACGCACGGCCGACGCCTCCCGCATCTGGCCCGAGATCGCGCGGCGGCGCTCGTTGTGGAGATGGTCGATGGCGGTCGCCACCGCCATCATCCGCCGTGCCACGTTGCCCGCCGGCGCCACGGTCTTGAACCCTTGCGGGAATTCCTCGGCGATGAAGCCGGTGGAAAGCGCCCCTTCCTTCCAGCGCGGATGATCCATCAGCGCCGACAGGAACGGGATGTTGTGGCGAATACCCTCGATGGCGAAGGCATCCAGCGCCTCGGCCTGCGCGGCGATGGCCTCGGCGCGGGTCGGCGCATGGGTCACCAGCTTGGCGATCATCGGGTCGTAATAGATCGAGATCTCGCCGCCTTCATAGACGCCGGTATCGTTGCGCACCGTCACACCCCCTGCCGACCCCTCGCGAGGCGGACGGTAGGTGACGAGGCGGCCGGTCGAGGGAAGAAAATTGCGGACCGGGTCCTCGGCATAGATACGGCTTTCCACCGCCCAGCCGTCGAGCCGCACGTCGTCCTGGGTGAGGCGCAGCTTCTCGCCGGCAGCGACGCGGATCATCTCCTCGACGAGGTCGATGCCGGTGATCATCTCGGTAACGGGATGCTCGACCTGCAGGCGGGTGTTCATCTCGAGGAAATAGAACGAGCGATCCTGCCCTGCGACGAACTCGACCGTGCCGGCCGAATCGTAGCCGACGGCCTTCGCCAGCGCGACGGCCTGTTCGCCCATCTTCGCCCGCGTCGCCTCGTCGAGTAACGGCGACGGCGCTTCCTCGATCACCTTCTGGTTCCGGCGCTGGATCGAGCATTCGCGCTCGCCGAGATAGATGACGTTGCCGTGCTTGTCGCCGAGCACCTGGATCTCGATGTGGCGCGGATCGGTGATGAACTTCTCGACGAAAACCCGATCGTCGCCGAACGACGAGGCGGCTTCCGATTTGGCGCGCGCAAATCCTTCGGCGACCTCGTCGGACGAAAAGGCGATGCGCATGCCCTTGCCGCCGCCCCCGGCCGAGGCCTTGATCATCACCGGGTAGCCGATCTCATCGGCGATCTTCACCGCATGGGCCGGATTGTCGATGACGCCGAGATAACCCGGCACGGTGGAGACCCTCGCGGCGGACGCCGCCTTCTTGGATTCGATCTTGTCGCCCATCGCCGCGATGGCGTGGGGGTTGGGTCCGATGAAGACGATTCCGGCCTCTTCCAGCGCCCTGGCGAAGGCCTCGCGCTCGGAGAGGAAGCCGTAGCCGGGGTGAACGGCCTGGGCCCCCGTCTGCCGGCAGGCCGCGATGATCTTCTCGATCACCAGATAGGATTCGGCGGCGGGCGCCGGCCCGATCAGGACAGCCTCGTCGGCCATCTCCACATGCAGGGCATCCCGGTCCGCGTCCGAATAGACGGCGACCGTCTTGATGCCCATGCGCTTGGCGGTCTTGATGATCCGGCAGGCGATCTCGCCACGGTTGGCAATCAGAATCTTGTCGAACATAGGCCCTCGGACGCGACTAGCCGGAGAAGATTGTGCCTCTCCGTTACTTCAGATACGCGCGTTCGGGAAGCACAACCGCCCCGAGCGGAGCAGGAAAGCTTGAGCAGACCCCGCTAGGCGGCGAGTTTCTGGAGGCGCGTCTGCCGACGGCACCGCATGATGAAATCCAGGACGGCGATGTCCACGTGCTCCGCCTCGTCGAGGACCGCATACGCGATGTTGATCGCCGTCTCGGTCGGTCCGCCGAGGTCGAGCGCGGAGGTGAGCCACAGGGCATCGTCCGCCGTGACCGATCCCGACGGCAACGTCCGGCGCACGACGAAGTTGACGACGAGGCGCGTATAAAGCGGCGCCCAGGTCTCGTGGGCCTCCACCGACCGGTCGAGGGCGAGCAGCTCCTCGGCTTCATGGCGATTGAAGATGCCCCCTTCGAGGACGTGGCATTCCAGCAGCTTCACGTCCGACGCGGATATGAATTTCTTGGTCGTCACATTGCCGACGAAGTACCGAAGCTTTTGCCGCACCATCTTGTCGCCCTCATCGGTCCGCCCTCGGCGATCCCGCTCATGTCTTGTAAGGCCGAATGTGCCACGGGCAGGGTCCGAAACCATTAACGCGGAATGCTGAATCGCCGTTGAGGTTAAGCTTTGCTGAGTCTCTTTGGTTGCGGATTTCTTTATGGGTCGGTCCCCCTCACGCTCCAGCTTTGCATTTCTGCCCGCAAGCCCTTGTGCGACTTCATATTCCCGCCCCCGCGCTCATCTGGCAGAAAAGCAACCGCGCTGCCGGCTCCCCGCCGCGCCGCAAGGTGTGCGGAACGTTAAACCCGAAGGATTTGCGCCCATGCCCGCCCTCTCGTTCACCCACATTTATGAGCCTGCGTTAACCGAGGGGCCTCCTGCTCTCCTGCTGCTGCACGGGACCGGCGGCGACGAGAGCGATCTGCTGCCGCTCGGTCGCGCGATCTCCCCCGGGTCGGCCCTTCTCTCGCCGCGCGGGAAGGTTTTGGAGAACGGCATGCCACGCTTCTTCCGCCGACTTGGCGAAGGGGTGTTCGACGAGGAGGACGTGAAGCTCCGCGCAGACGAGCTTGCGGATTTCGTCGCCGAGGCGCGGGCTGCCTATGGCCTCGGCGAACTCACCGCGCTTGGTTTCTCGAACGGCGCCAACATCGCGGCCGCGATGCTGCTGCGGCGGCCGGAATCGCTTGCCGGCGGGGCATTGTTGCGCGCCATGGTGCCGTTGAGCGAGAGGCCGGAGGTCGATCTGCGCGGGAAGCGAACCCTGCTTCTCTCGGGCGCGGTCGATCCGATCATCCCGCCCGCCAATGCGGCGCGCCTCGCGACCATCTTCCGCGAGGCGGGGGCCGACGTCGAGGCCGAGACCCTGCCGGCGGGGCACGGCCTGACGCCGCAGGACGTCAGCCTGACGCAAATCTGGCTTGCGAGCGGAGGCGTCTAAGCCGCGGGAATTACAACGGAATGTTGTCGTGCTTCTTCCACGGCCGCTCGACTTCCTTGGCGCGGAGCATGGCAAGCGCGCGGGCGATCCGGCGGCGCGTGGAATGCGGCATGATCACCTCGTCGATATAGCCGCGTTCGGCGGCGACGAAGGGCGACATGAAGCGATCCTCGTATTCCTTGGTGCGCTCCGCGATCTTGTCGGCGTCGCCGATATCCTGCCGAAAGATGATCTCGACGGCGCCCTTCGCCCCCATGACGGCGATCTGCGCCGTCGGCCACGCATAATTGACGTCTCCGCCCACATGCTTGGAGGCCATCACGTCATAGGCGCCGCCGAAGGCCTTGCGGGTGATCACGGTGACGAGCGGCACGGTGGCCTCCGAATAGGCAAAGAGCAGCTTGGCCCCGTGCTTTATCAGCCCGCCATATTCCTGCGCCGTCCCGGGAAGGAAGCCCGGCACGTCCTCGAAGGTCACGACTGGAATGTTGAAGGCGTCGCAGAAGCGGATGAAGCGTGCAGCCTTCCGCGACGCGTCAGAATCGAGAACGCCCGCCAGCACCATCGGCTGGTTCGCCACGATCCCGACCGTGCGCCCTTCGATGCGGCAGAAGCCCGTGATGATGTTCCGGGCGAAGGCTTCCTGGAGCTCGAAGAAATCGCCCTCGTCGACGATCTTCGAGATCAGCTCCTTCATGTCGTAGGGCTTGTTGGGATTGTCGGGGATCAGCGTATCGAGACTGTTGTCGACGCGGTTGGGATCGTCGAAGCTCGGGAGTTCCGGAACGCCGTCGATGTTGTTCGAGGGCAGGAAGTCGATCAGCCGCCGGACCTGCAGCAGCGCCTCGACATCGTTGTCGTAGGCCCCGTCCGCCACAGAGGATTTCGTCGTGTGGATCTTCGCGCCCCCGAGTTCCTCTGACGTCACGGTCTCGTTGGTGACGGTCTTTACGACTTCCGGACCGGTGACGAACATGTAGGAGCGGTCGCGCACCATGAAGATGAAATCGGTCATGGCGGGGGAATAGACGTCGCCGCCGGCGCAAGGGCCCATGATGACCGAGATCTGTGGAATGACCCCCGAGGCGATCACATTGCGCTTGAAGACTTCCCCGTAACCCCCGAGGGCCGCGACGCCTTCCTGGATGCGGGCGCCACCGGCATCGAACAGGCCGACGATGGGCGCGCGCATCTTCAAGGCCATGTCCTGGATCTTCATGATCTTGTTGGCATGGGCCTCGGACAGCGAGCCGCCGAAAACCGTGAAGTCCTTGGCGAACACGAACACCGTTCGCCCGTTGACGGTGCCCCAGCCGGTGACGACGCCGTCGCCGGGAATGCGCGTCTTCTCCATGCCGAAATCGGTCGAGCGGTGCTCGACGAACATGTCGAACTCTTCGAAAGATCCGTGGTCGAGCAAAAGCTCGATGCGCTCGCGGGCGGTCAGCTTGCCGCGGGCGTGCTGCGCCGCGATGCGTTTTTCGCCGCCCCCGAGCCTCGCCTGCGCGCGCCGGGCTTCGAGCTGATCGAGCATGTCTTTCATGGGGAGATTCTCTGGCGGACGAAAAGGACTGCGTTTTCGCTTAGCATAGCCGGAGCCTGCCGAGAAATACCCGCGGGTCGGTCTCAGGCGAGACGAAAGACCTGCGAGGCCGCGTCGAAATCCACCTTGCGCCGCTGGCGCCGGTCCATCGCCTCGTAATCCTCGCCCCACAGGCCCTCCTGGAAAATCTCGTCCACATGCGCGGCGTTCCAGGCCGTATCCGCATCGAGATGTCCCTGAGCATGGGCCAGCGCCAGCAGGATCGACCCCGACAGCGTGGTCATCACGTGGAGTGCCGCGATGGCAAAGGGCGAATTCACGCGCTCGACCGCACGCCGGATCGCCGCCACCGCCTCTTGCGGCTGCTCCACATGCATGACGCCTTCGGCCAGTGCGAAGCCGGCGCCGTGAGTCTCCTTCGCCCAGTCGAGCACCGGCCGCCAGGCCTCCTCCTGAGCCTTGGCAAGGCGCTCGGGATCCGCCGCCCGGTAGCAGACCATATCCGACCCTGCATAACGCACCAGATCGTCCACGACTTCCGCGAGACGGGGCGCAACACCGTCGATCGTGGAATTGACGATGCGGGTGATCGGCATGGTCGAGGGGTCGATCTCATCCCCCTGCGCCTGCCATTCGGCGGCGAGCGCTTCGCCCAGCGCCCGGGTGGGGACGGCGAGACGCTGCCGGCTCGGCGTCCTCGCGGGACGGCCGTCGAGGGTGAGCATATAAACTCCGTCCCGCTCTGCGAGACCGGCCTCTTTATAGAACCGCTTCGGAAGGCTCGGTTTCATGCCCGCCATGGCGGGGCGCATGGGTTGCGGCTCGGAGGCCGGCGGAAACCAGTCGGTGGTGTCTTTCATGGGGCGACAGATAGAGCATGATCGGACGATGGGGATAGCGGAATGGGGCGCTTCGTGCGTCAAAACACATTCATTTGAGCGATTTCATTGCGACCTGGTGGCCCGCGACAGAAAAGCGTCGAGGACGGGTGCAAGGTCGGCGTAGCTGTCGACGATCTGCCCTGCCCCGGCCTCGTTGAGCGCCGCCACGGGCTGGAAGCCCCAGGAGACGCCGATGGGCAGGACGCCCGCCGCCCGCGCCATCGCCATGTCGTAGCTGGAATCCCCGATCATCAGCGTATCGTGCGGCGCGACCCCGACCTCGGCCATCGCCTGCAGGATCATCGCCGGATGGGGTTTCGAGGGCGCCCCGTCGGCGGTTTGTATGGTGGCGAACCGGGTGTGCCACTCGTGCCGGTCGAGGAGATGGGAGACGCCACGCCGCGTCTTGCCGGTGGCGATTCCCAGCAGCACGTCGTCCCGGCGCTCCAGGCCGGCAAGGCATTCCTCCGCGCCGGGAAAGAGCGGCTCGGCCAAGGCGGGGTCGGTGCGCAGTACGCCGAACGCCTCCTTGTAGGCGTCCACGAGGCCGTCGATCGGCGCATGGGGCCCTGCCAGGACCACGAAGGCCTCGGCGAGCGACAGGCCCACGATGGAGAGCGACAATTCGCGGCTCGGCGGCTCGAGATCGAACGCTGCGAAGGCGGCGTGTTGCGAGGCCACGATGATGTTCTGGCTGTCGACCAGCGTGCCGTCGACGTCGAAAATCACGAGTTTCAAAGCTCTGTCCTAAGTCCGGCGAAAAATGTCACGGGGGCGTGCCCGGCCGGGCACGGCACGCATATGCAAGAAATCCGCCGCGGACGCAAAGGCCGTTGCGTCTCAGAACAACCGCTTCAGGTAGGTCATGATGCTCTCCCGCACATGGTCCAGATGGGTGCGCATCGCCGTCTCGGCCGCGGCCGCGTTACCGGCGAGCACCGCATCGATGATGGCGATGTGCTCGTGGCAGCCGGGGACGAAGCGTTCCGGTAGCCGCCCCTTGTCGAATACTTTTGTCCGGAGACGCAGATCCTGCACGAATTGCGCGAGGAGGTTCGAGCCCGACAGCCTCGCGATCGTCGCGTGGAGCCGGTCGTCGAGGGCGATATGCTCCTCGGTGGTCGGCTGCTCGCCGGCAAGAAAAGCCTGCAGGCGCTCGCGAATGGCAGCCAGATCGCCGCCCTGACCGGAGGCCGCCGCCCGACTCGCGGCCTCGACCTCCAGCAATCGCCGAAGATGCAGGATCTCCACCAGGTCGTCCGCCGAGAGACCGCGTACCACGGGTGTCAACCCCGCGACCCGGGACACCAGTCCTTCGCTGATCAGTTGCGCCAGCGCCTCGCGGACGGGCGTGCGCGACACGCCGATCTTGGCTGCGAGCATGTTCTCCTGAAGGGGCGTCCCGGGCGGGAAAGTGCCCTCCAGAATCAGCTCGCGCAGACGCCGGTAGGCCACCTGCCCCCGTGTCGATGTCAGCGCGTCACTGTCCATGCCCGTCTCCGTTGCGAAAAACCCTTAGCGCGCCGGGTGTGCGGAGGGAAACCGAGTTAAATTGCATACAAAATGAGTATTGCTCACTTCCATACTATTTGTATACAGTCAGATCATCAAGGCGTGGATCGGGATTCTGGGGGCATTTTTGAGCGTATACGATCTCGTGATTCGCGGTGGTCGCGTCGGCTCCATCGAGGGCGTTGTCCCCATGGATGTGGCCATCCGCGGCGAGGAAATAGTCGCCCTCGGGCGCGATCTTCCGCGAGTCGCGCAGGAGATCGACGCCACCGACAAGCTCGTCCTGCCGGGCGGGGTCGATGCCCATTGCCACATCGAGCAATTGTCCGGCGGCGGCATCATGAACGCCGACACCTTCGAGACCGCCACCCGCTCTGCCGCCTTCGGGGGCACCACCACCACCATTTCGTTCGCCGCCCAGCATCGCGGGGACAGCCTGGACGCGGTCGTCGCCAATTACACGGCTCTCGCCGAGCGCGGCGCCCTGACCGATTTCGCCTTCCACCTGTGGATCTCGGACCCCGGCCGCGAAACGCTCGACCGGGACCTCCCCCGGCTCATCGAACTCGGCCACCGCTCCATCAAGGTCTTCATGACCTACGACAATGTGCGGCTGCTCGACGAACAGGTGCTGGACGTGATGGCGGTCGCCCGGCAGCACGGCGCGCTGGTCTGCGCCCACGCCGAAAACCACGGCATGATCAAGTGGATGGCCGACCGTCTCATCGCGCGCGGCTATACGGCACCGAAATATCACGCCGTCAGCCATCCGCGCGGGAGCGAGGCCGAGGCCTTCGAGCGGCTGATCCGCTTCTCGGAACTGCTCGACCAGCCCATCGTGCTCTTCCATGTCTCGACCGCGGAAGGCGCCGCCATCATCCGCCGGGCAAGAGGCGACGGCATCAAGGTCTTCGCCGAGACCTGCCCGCAATACCTGTTCATGACCGCGCAGGACATGGACCGGTCGGGTCTCGAGGGCGCCAAATGGATGTGCAGCCCGCCGCCGCGCGACAAGGCGGACCAGGAGGCGCTCTGGCGGGCGCTCGAACTGGGCGACCTGCAGATGGTCTCATCCGACCACGCGCCCTACCGCCATGACGCGACCGGCAAGCTCTCCGCCGGACCGGATTCGACGTTCAAGCAGATCGCCAACGGCTTGCCGGGGCTGGAGACGAGGCTTCCCTTGATGTTCGACGCCATGGTGAGCCAGGGCCGCTCGAGCATCGAGAGTTTCGTTCGCCTCACGGCCACCGCCCCGGCGCAGATCTACGGGCTGCATCCGAAAAAGGGCGCCATCGCGGTCGGCGCCGATGCCGACATCGCCATCTGGGACCCGGATCGGAACGTGACGATCACCGACGAGGGCATGCACGACAATGCCGGCTATACGCCCTTCGCGGGACGCGTGGTCCGCGGCTGGCCGGAGACGGTTCTGCGCCGCGGCGCGGTGATCGTATCGGGCGGCGTCATTCACGCGCGGCCGGGATCGGGACAGATCCAGCTCCGCCCCCCTTCACGGTCGATGCAGCCATCCGGAACGCCAAGCCCGGAATTCGACCCCACCCGCAATTTCGGCGCACAGCTCGGCTGACCGCGCTCAACCAGATCGCTCACAAGAAGCGATAAGTCAGGAGGATTCCATGAAACGGACGACCACCAAAGTGCTGCTCGCAGGCCTTGCCGCAGCCTGTCTCACGACATTCTCGGCACCCGCATCCGCCCAAGCGACCCTGGACGCGGTGAAGAAGCGCGGCAAACTCATCTGCGGCGTGTCGCAGGTGTCGGCAGGCTTCGCCTTCCCCGATTCGAAAGGCGTCATGCAGGGCTTCGACGTGGATATCTGCCGGGCTGTCTCGGCGGCGATCTTCGGCAGCGGCGACAAGGTCGATTTCCTCGCCACCAACATCAACACCCGCTTCCAGGTTCTGCAATCCGGCGAGATCGACATCCTGTCGCGCCAGACCACCCAGACCTTCTCGCGCGACAACTCGCTCGGTCTCGATTTCGGCCCGGCCGTGTTCTACGACGGGCAGGGCTTGATGGTGCCCAAGAAGCTCAACCTTACGAGCGCGAAGGACCTCGACGGCGCCGCGATCTGCGTCCTGCCGGGCACCACGACCCTGCAGAACCTGTCCGACTTCTTCCGGACCAACAACAAGAAGTTCGAATCCGTCGTGTTCGAGAACACGGATGAGAACCGCAACGCGTTCTTCACCGGCCGTTGCGACGCGACCAGCAGCGATCGCTCCGACCTTGCCTCCATTCGCGCCGTTGCGAACAATCCGGCCGATTACGTGGTGCTCCCCGAGACGATCTCCAAGGAGCCCCTCGCCCCGGTCGTCCGCCAGGGCGATTCCAACTGGCGCGACATCCTCAACTGGACGGTCTACACCCTCTTCGCTGCCGAGGAAAAAGGCATCACCAAGGAGAATATCGACCAGCAGCTGAAGAGCGAGGATCCCGAGATCCAGCGCATGCTGGGCGTTACCGGCGATTTCGGCAAGATGATCGGGCTCGACAACAAGTGGAGCTACAACATCATCAAGAGCGTCGGCAATTACAGCGAAGTGTTCGAGCGCAGCCTCGGCGAAAAGACGCCGCTGGGCCTCACGCGCGGACCGAACCAGCTCTGGACGAAGGGCGGCCTGCTCTATTCGCCGCCGTTCCGTTGATCTGACCCGCAGGAGGCGGCGCGCGAACACCGCGCCGCCTCCGCACGAACCGTCCCACCAGATCCGGTAACAACAAATGCCAGCCGTCTCGGAAACCCCGTGGCGTATCATCTACGACCTGCGGGCCCGCGCGATTTTCTATCAAGTCGTGTGCGGCCTCGCGGTCGTGATGGTCGCCGTCTTCCTCTTCCATAACGCGTCGGCCAACCTCGCGCGGCAGAACATCGCGACCGGGTTCTCCTATCTGTGGCGGGAGGCGGGTTTCGTCATCAGCCAGTCGCCGATTACCTATCAGCCGGCGGACACCTACGCCCGCGCGCTGCTGGTGGGCATCCTCAACACCATCCGGGTCTCCGCCCTCGCGGTCGTGCTCGCCACGATCATCGGCACGCTGGTGGGCATCGGCCGCCTGTCGTCCAATCCGCTGCTTTCGCGGCTGATGATGGTCTATGTGGAAATTCTGCGGAACGTCCCCCTCCTGTTGCTGCTCTTTCTTTGTTACGCCGTCATCGTTTCGTCGCTTCCGCCGGTCCGCGAGGCGCTGCAGATCCTGCCCTCGTTCTATCTCAGCAACGGCGGGCTGATGATCCCTTACGTGAAATGGTCGGACGCACTGAGCTGGATCGCGATCGCGTTCGTCCTGGGCGCGGTCGGCGCGGTCGTGGTCGCGCGGATCCTGCGCGCCAGGCGCGTTGCGACGGGGGTCGAGCGCCGCCGCTGGCCGCTGGTGGTCCTCACATTGTTCGGCCCCGCCCTGGTGCTCGCCCTCGTGCTGCGCCCCACCCTCTCGGTCGATTTTCCCGAGATCGGCCGCTTCCGCATCGCGGGTGGCGCGCAATTGATGCCCGAATTCGTCGCTCTGCTGGTGGGCCTGACCTTGAGCGCGTCGGCGAATGTCGCCGAGATCGTGCGCAGCGGCATCACCGCCATCAAGAAGGGCCAATGGGAAGCAGCCTCCTCGCTTGGCCTGCGGCGGTCCCTGTCCCTTCGGCTCGTGATCCTGCCGCAATCCCTACGCGTCATCATCCCGCCGATGACGAGCACCTATCTCAACATTTTCAAGAACAGTTCGCTGGCAATCGCCATCGGCTATCCGGATCTCGTCATGGTGTCCAACACCACCATGAACCAGACCGGCCAGGCCATCGAGCCGATTGCGCTGTTCATGCTCGTCTACCTGTCCCTGTCGCTCGCCATCTCGGCCTTCATGAACTGGTACAACGCCCGCGTGGCCCTGCGAGGATAATGGGATGCAGCTCGTCAAGGCAGAACTCGCACCCCGGATGCAGCGTCCGCGCCAATCGGTCGGGCTGCGCAAGGCGATGGCGCCGTATTTCGGCACACCGGCGAACGCCGTCATCACCATCGTTTGCGTCGCGCTGATCGCCCTCTTCGCGCACCGCTCCTTCCAGTGGCTGCTCGTGGACGCGGTGTTCACCGGGGGCCCTGCCGCCTGCAAGGCCTCCGACGGGGCGTGCTGGCCGTTCTTCGCCGACAAACTGCGCTTCATGGTGTTCGGGTTCTATCCGTTCGACGAGCAATGGCGCCCCATCGCAGCGCTGACGATCTTCTTCGCGGCCTGCGGAATCTCCATGAGCCCCGCGCTGTGGGGAAGGAAACTGCTGATCGCCTGGGGCGTGGCGCTTATTGCGATCTTCATCCTGATGCGCGGCGGCGTGCTGGGGCTCTCCTCCGTGCCGACCTCGCAATGGGGCGGCCTGCCCCTGTCGTTCATGCTGTCCTTCATTGGTTTGGCCGGCGCGTTTCCTCTCGGCATCGCGCTCGCCCTCGCGCGGGCGTCGAAACTGCCGGTGATCCGGGTCGTTGCGATCTCGTTCATCGAGCTGGTGCGGGGCGTTCCGCTCATCAGCATCCTGTTCATGGCGTCGGTGATGCTTCCGTTGTTCATGCCGAGCGGCGTGACCATCGACAAGTTGCTGCGCGCGCAGATCGCCATCATCCTGTTCGCCGCCGCCTATGTGGCGGAAATCGTGCGCGGCGGCCTGCAGGCGATCCCGAAGGGCCAATACGAGGCCTCCGCCGCCATGGGTCTGCATTACTGGCAGATGATGCGGCTCATCGTTCTGCCGCAGGCGATCAAGATCATGATTCCGCCGCTGGTGACCCTGTTCATCGGGTTCTTCCAGGACACGACCCTGGTCGTCATCGTCGGTCTCCTCGACTTCCTCGACACCATCCGAAGCTCCATGCGGGATCCGCAATGGCAGGGCATCGTGGTGCTCGAAGGCTACATCTTCGCAGCGTCCGTCTATCTGTTCTTCAGCACGATCATGGGCGCCTACAGCCGTTTCCTCGAACGTCACTTCCGGATGGGCCATGACTGACACGATTACGGTAATTCGCAACGCCGCCTGGGCGGTGACCTGGGACAAGGCGGCGGGCCAGCACGTTTACGCGCGGGATGTGGACGTCGCCTTCTCGAAAGCCGGCATTCTCCATGTCGGCCCGGGTTATCACGGCGCCGCCGACACCGAGATCGAAGGCCGATCGCTGATGGTGATGCCAGGTCTCGTGGACGTGCATTGCCATTCGGGCGACGAGCCCATCGCCAAGGGCCTCTTCGAGGATGCGGGCACGGCGGCCCTCTGGGGCAATGCCCTCTACGAATATTCGGCGCTCGTCGATTCCGACGCGGATGCGAAAGCCGCCTGCCAGACCGTCATGCTCGGCGACCTGATGCGCAGCGGCGTGACGACGCTTCTCGATATCGCATCCCCTCACTCGAAATGGCTGTCGCTGGCGGTAGAGAGCGGCGTTCGCGCCTATCTGGCGCCCGGTTTCCGGGAGGCTGCGTGGCGCGTGGTCGACAGCCACCGGCTCGATTTCGACTGGAACGAGGCGCTCGGACGGGAGCGGTATGCGCAGGCGCTCGCCTTCGTCGACGAGGCCCGCGCCCACCCCTCCGGCCGCATCGACGGCGTGGTCGCGCCGTCGCAGATCGAGACATGCAGCGAGAGCCTGATCCAGGAGGCGGTGGCCGAGGCGCGCAAGCGCGGCGTGCGGATCACCATCCATGCGGCCCAGACCATGGCCGAGCACGAGGAATTGCTGCGCCGCTCGGGCGAAACGGCTCCCGCCATGCTGGAGCGCCTCGGCGTCCTCGGGCCCGATCTCATCCTTGGCCATTGCATCTTTCTCGATCACCATTCGTGGACCCGGCATCGCACCCGCGACGATCTCGCGCGCCTCTCTGAAAGCGGCACATCGGTCGCCCATTGCCCCGTCACCTTCGCGCGCAGCGGCATGACGCTCGAGAGTCTCGGCGGCTATCGCCGGGCGGGGGTGAATGTCGGCATCGGCACGGACAGCTATCCGTTCAACATGCTGGAGGAGATGCGCGAGGCGCTGATCTGCTCGCGCGTGTCGGGCCGCAGCGTGTTTGATCTCGATACCGCGGGCGTGTTTACCGCCGCCACGACCGGCGGCGCGAAGGCGCTCGGCCGCGAGGATATCGGACGCCTGCAGGTGGGCGCGAAAGCCGACCTCGTGCTGGTCGATCTCGACCAGCCGGCGATGCAGCCGGTCTACGACCCGTTGCGCAATCTGCTCCATTGCGCGGCCGAGCGGGCCGTGCGCGACGTCTTCGTCGACGGCGACGCCGTGGTGCGGGATCGCCGCGTCGCCCATCTCGACTATGACGGCGCGGTGCGCGAATTGCAGGACGCCCAGAAGAGGGCCTGCCGCATCGCCGAGAAGGCCGACCCGCAAGGCCGCTCATTCGCCACCCTGGCCCGACGCTCCCTGCCGCTCGCGACCCGCCTCTAAGGAATTCCGATGACCGACAACAACAAGACGACTCTGTTTCGCAATTGCGACTGGCTCGTGGCGTGGGACGAGGCCGCGAAATCGCACGTCTATCTGCGCGGCGCGGATTTCGCGGTTCGCGGCAGCGAGATCCTGCATGTGGGTCCGGGCTTTGCGGGCCACGCGGACGAGGAGATCGATGCCTCGCGCATGATGCTGATGCCGGGCTTCGTCGACGTGCATTCGCATCCGGGCCACGAGCCGGGCTGGAAGGGCATGCTCGAGGAACTCGGAAGTCCGCGCCTCGGACAATCCTCGCTCTACGAGTTCATGCCGGTCTTCCAGATCGGCCCGCAATACAGCCGTCCGTCCCTGCGCGTGGCGGTGTCCGAACTGCTGAAAAGCGGCGTCACCACCATCTGCGACCTTGGCACGCCGCGGGACTCATGGGCGGACGACTACGCCGAGACCGGCATTCGCGCCGTTCTGTGGGGCATGTTCCGCTCGGGGCCGTGGAAGACCACGGACGGGCATTCGGTTCAGTACGATCTCGATGTCGAGCGCGGCGACCGACTTCTGCGCGAGGCCATCGCCATCGCGGACGAGGCCTCGAAACATCCGAGCGGCCGCATCACGGGCTTCATCGGGCCCTCGCAGATCGATACCTGCAGCGAGGGTCAGATCCGCGACGCACTTGACGCCGCGCGGGAGCGCAACCAGCCGATCCAGATCCACGCGGCGCAGAGCATCGTTGAGTTCCAGGAAATCATCCGGCGCACCGGCTGCACCCCCATCGAATGGCTGGAGAAGATCGGCGCTCTCGGGCCTGACACCATCATCGGCCATTGCATCTTTCTCAACGACCATCCGTGGATTCACCTCCCGCAGGCGAACGATTTCGAGCGGCTGCGCGACAGCGGCGCGATGGTGGCCCATTGTCCGGTGGTGTTCGCGCGGCGCGGCATCGCGCTCAACACGCTGAGCCGCTACATGAAGGCCGGAATCCGGTGCGGCATCGGCACGGATTCATTCCCGCACAACATGCTCGATGAGTTGCGCATGGCCTGCTATGCGGGCCGGATCGTCGCCGGCAGCTTTACCGCTTCCTCCACGACCGACGCCTTCATGGCGGCGACCGCCATTGGCGCCGACATGATCAGGCGACCCGATCTCGGGCGCCTGGCGCCGGGCTGCAAGGCGGATTTCTCCGTCGTGGATATGTCGAACCCCTACATGCAGCCGGATTACGAGCCGATCCGAAGCCTCGTCTATTCGGCGAACGACCGGGCCATCAAGGACGTCTATGTGGACGGCCGCCGCGTGGTGCGTGACGGACAGGTGCTCGATTTCGATATCGCGGACGATATCGAGATGCTGCGCCAAGGCCAGGCCGAGGCGATCGCAGCCGCTCCCGCCCGCGATTGGGCCGGCCGCCGGCTCGAAGAACTGACCCCGCGCGTCTTCCCGATCCGCGCCTGATGGAGACCGCCGATATGACAAACGCTCTGGCGAGGCGCGCCGCCATCGATCCGACGGCGCAGCCGGCGATCCAGCTGGTGGACGTGCACAAATGGTACGGCGAGTTCCATGTGCTGCGGGACATCAACCTGACGGTCCAGCGCGGCGAGCGCATCGTGGTCTGCGGCCCCTCCGGCTCCGGCAAATCGACGATGATCCGCTGCATCAACCGGCTGGAGGAGCACCAGAAGGGCAACATCATCGTCGACGGCACCGAGCTGACC
>NZ_JBFUHH010000011.1:0-78484 GCF_056402495.1 Microvirga sp. P4_A5
ATGGGAGAGGTTGCCGGCGGCGTCGGCGACGACGGCGCGGAACTGATAGGTGCCGTCTTCCAGGTCCGCCTGTGCGGCGGTCGTGGCGGTCCAAGTGCCGGTTGCGGTCTTGACCTGATAGGCGACGGTCGCGCCGCTCTCCTGACCCGTCAGGGCAAGGTCGAACGTGCGATCTGTCGTGGCCGCGGCGGAGCCCGCGAGATTGGCGAGAGACAGCGTTCCGGCCGCCGGAGCCGCCGTGTCGACCGTCACCGCGATCTCGTTCGAATGGGAGAGGTTGCCGGCGGCGTCGGCGACGACGGCGCGGAACTGATAGGTGCCGTCGGCCAGGTCCGCCTGTGCGGCGGTCGTGGCGATCCAGCTGCCGGTTGCGGTCTTGAGCTGATAGGCGACGGTCCCGCCGCTCTCCTGACCCGTCAGGGAAAGGTCGAACGTGTGGTCGGTCGTGGCCGCGGCGGATCCTGCGAGATTGGCGAGAGACAGCGTTCCGGCCGCCGGAGCGGCGGTGTCGACCGTCACCGCGATCTCGTTCGAATGGGAGAGGTTGCCGGCGGCGTCGGCGACGACGGCGCGGAACTGATAGGTGCCATCTTCAAGGTCGGCTTGTGCGGCGGTCGTGGCGATCCAGGCGCCGGTTGCGGTCTTGACTTCATAGGCGACGGTCGCGCCGCTCTCCTGACCCGTCAGGGCAAGGTCGAACGTGCGGTCTGTCGTGGCCGGGGCGGAGCCCGTGAGATTGGCGAGAGACAGCGTTCCGGCCGCCGGAGCCGCCGTGTCGACCGTCACCGCGATCTCGTTCGAATGGGAGAGGTTGCCGGCGGCGTCGGCGACGACGGCGCGGAACTGATAGGTGCCGTCGGCCAGATCCGCCTGTGCGGCGGTCGTGGCGATCCAGCTGCCGGTTGCGTCCTTGACCTCATAGGCGACGGTCGCGCCGCTCTCCTGACCCGTCAGGGAAAGGTCGAACGTGCGGTCGGTCGTGGCCGCGGCGGATCCCGCGAGATTGGCGAGAGACAGCGTTCCGGCCACCGGAGCCGCGGTGTCGACCGTCACCGCGACCTCGTTCGAATGGGAGAGGTTGCCGGCGGCGTCGGCGACGACGGCGCGGAACTGATAGGTGCCGTCTTCCAGGTCCGCCTGTGCGGCGGTCGTGGCGGTCCAAGTGCCGGTTGCGGTCTTGACTTCATAGGCGACGGTCGCGCCGCTCTCCTGACCCGTCAGGGCAAGGTCGAACGTGCGGTCTGTCGTGGCCGCGGCGGCGCCCGTGAGATTGGCGAGAGACAGCGTTCCGGCCGCCGGAGCGGCGGTGTCGACCGTCACCGCGATCTCGTTCGAATAGGAGAGGTTGCCGGCGGCGTCGGCGACGACGGCGCGGAACTGATAGCTGCCGTCGGCCAGGTCCGCCTGTGCGGCGGTCGTGGCGGTCCAAGTGCCGGTTGCGGTCTTGACCTGATAGGCGACGGTCGCGCCGCTCTCCTGACCCGTCAGGGCAAGGTCGAACGTGCGATCTGTCGTGGCCGCGGCGGCGCCCGTGAGATTGGCGAGAGACAGCGTTCCGGCCGCCGGAGCGGCCGTGTCGACCGTGTATGAGCTCGTGGAAATCGCAAGAACGGAGCTGCCAGCGTCACGGACTTCGACAATTATCGTATGGCTCGATAGAAGTGAGCTGATCTGGCCTTCGGTGACAGGAAAGCTCCAGGTTTTTTTATTCGGCAAGAGTTCGGCACGATAATAGTCGGTACCGTTCATGCTGACCCAAATCGTCTCACCTGCCGTCAGTCGCAATGATGTTCCGCCCGTGACGGTTAGCGCTTGATTGGCTTCGGAATTATTGATGATGCCGTCGCCCGCAACTGGGTCGATTGTTACCGATAAGCTGGTAGTCGCCATTTAAAATTCCCCCGTCGCACGCCGTTCTGGCGAACGCCTGTTGTATTTTCACCGCCGCTGCACACAGCTACACGTGGCCACTCACGCGACGTCTTGTCCGCCACAACGGTTTTGTTGCAGCCATCCCTGGATGGACAATCGTCCACCACGAGAGCTTTCTCATGTGCGTGAGTTTTGGATTGCGAATTACGAGACGGCATTCGCCGGAGCCGCTCGACCAAGCTGCAGGTAAGTCCTGCATCCTTTCGAGTGGCTCGCCCTGACTTTTTTGCTCCGCGGGAAGCGGGCCTGACAGTTAGCTCTCAATAGTGATTATCGTCCCAGAAGGGGAAATGATAGATACCTCTTAGGGGTTAGTCCGTTAAGTCTAGTCCGCAGAACGTAGTTAGGTGACTGTGCGAGCGACAACACGCCACGCGTGATCCGCAACCGGGCAAAGAACTGTTGAAGCGGCCGCTGAGAACCTCGCTGTACATCATAACACAATCGGGTAGGGCTCAGATCATTTATGAAATCTGTCGATGACCGGCGGGGACACTGATCCGCGGTGCCTCGGCAGAGGCCCGTCAGCGCGTCGAGAAAAAGGAAGCGATCCTGGTGGCGCGAAGCTGCGCTGCTCTCCATGGCCTCTTTGGGCCCTAGAAGGCATTCGAGCGTCTCGCCTTCTGGAATGACGGCGCTCCGATTCGATGGACTTGAACGGAAAGGCGGTGGCAATGCAGCCGACTCTACTGCGCCACCCCGCATTGACCAACTTGGCTGCTAGGTGTAATTTCTTCGGCGGCCGGAGTTTTGTTTCCTGCGCAAACTAAAGACTGCCGGAATATTAGTGGTGAACTTGCAGAGCGTTTAGGGAACAGTTCTATAAACGTCCGCCACGCGTGAGTTGAGTTGTCGCCTTCTACTTCATACCCATTGCCTTCCGGCAAGGATGAACAGGATGGCTGTAGCGCTCATATTGGTTCTGGTGGCCCTTGGCTCGGTGGCGTTCCACCTGTTTAGCCCTTGGTGGTGGCCGCCGATCGCTTCGAACTGGCGCTATATCGACACGACGATCATCATGACGTTCTGGATTACCGGAATCGTCTTCGTGGCGGTCGTGTTTTTCATGGCCTATTGCGTGTATCGTTTCCGGCATCAGCCGGGACGTAAGGCGCTTTACGAGCCAGAGAACAAGCGGCTCGAGTGGTGGCTGACGGTGGTGACCGGAATCGGTGTCGCGGCCATGCTGGCGCCAGGTTTGTACGTCTGGCGGCAGTTCATCACAGTCCCGGAGAATGCGACTGACATCGAAGTCGTGGGCCAGCAATGGCAATGGAGTTTCCGGCTGCCCGGCCCCGATGGACGTCTAGGAAAAACCGGCGTCCGCTATATCGATCTTGATAATCCGCTGGGTTTGGATCGCGATGACCCAAGCGCAAAAGACGACGTCATTGTCGAAGGCGGCGAACTGCATATGCCAATCGGCAAGCCAGTAAAGGTTCTGCTCAGGTCTCTGGACGTCATTCACGACTTTTATGTGCCTGAGCTGCGCGCAAAGATGGACCTCGTCCCCGGCCAGGTTTCGTATGTCTGGTTCGCGCCGATCAGGACCGGAACGTTCGAGATCCTGTGCGCCGAACTCTGCGGCGTCGGACACTCACAGATGCGCGGAACGGTAATCGTTCAGGAAATGGCCGATTACCAGGCATGGCTTGAAGATCACACGTCGCGAAATCTAGCCCGGCTCGCGCCTGTCGCCAACTGAACGGGAGGATCGGATAAAGGACTGAAAAGAGGCGCGTTGAGAATCTGGTCGTCGCGCTCACAGGGAGCAGAGGAGGGAGTGCCCTGATGGTTGACGTCCCGCTTGGTGCGGTCGGGATCGAGCCGGCCGAAGCTGACGATGTAGAATTGTACCATCCCAAAAGCTGGGTGACGAAATACGTCTTCAGTCAGGACGCGAAGGTGATCGCGATTCAATATTCGGCGGTCGCGCTGTCGGTGGGCCTGCTGGCGCTCGTATTGTCGTGGCTCATGCGGCTGCAGCTGGGCTTCCCGGGGGTGTTTTCCTTCATCGATCCCGGCGCCTATTACCAATTCATCACCATGCACGGCATGATGATGGTGGTTTATGTGCTCACGGCTTTGTTCCTCGGCGGCTTTGGCAACTACCTCATCCCGTTGATGATCGGCGCGCGCGACATGGTTTTTCCCTATGTCAACATGCTCAGTTTTTGGCTCTATCTGTTGGCGGTGGTGATCTTGATGATCAGCTTTTTCGCGCCTGGCGGACCCACCGGCGCCGGCTGGACCCTCTATCCTCCACAGGCGATTCTTTCCGGCACGCCGGGCGGGCAGGATTGGGGTATCGGGCTGATGCTCGTGTCGCTCATGGTGTTCATCATTGGCTTCACCATGGGCGGGCTGAACTATGTGGTGACGGTGCTTCAGGCGCGGGCCCGGGGCATGACCTTGATGCGCATGCCGCTGACGGTTTGGGGAATATTCACTGCGAGCTTTATGGCCCTCCTGGCTTTCCCCGCATTATTCGTCGGCGCCGTCATGATGCTTTTCGACAGATTCCTGGGGACGAGCTTTTTCATGCCGGCAATCGTCGAAATGGGTCAGCCGCTCGAGCGGAGTGGTGGCAGCCCACTCCTATTTCAGCACCTCTTCTGGTTCTTTGGCCATCCCGAAGTCTACATCGTCGCGCTGCCGGCCTTCGGCATCGTGTCGGATCTGATCAGCACCCACGCGAGGCGAAACATCTTCGGGTATCGCATGATGGTGTGGGCTCTTCTTGCAATCGGCGCGCTCAGTTTCGTGGTTTGGGCACACCACATGTACGTGAGCGGGATGAACCCTTATTTCGGGTTCTTCTTCGCCACGACGACCCTTATTATTGCTGTTCCGACGGCTATCAAGGTTTACAATTGGATCTTGACCCTATGGCGAGGAGATATTCACCTTACGGTTCCGATGCTGTTTGCGTTGGCTTTCATCGTCACGTTCGTGAATGGGGGCCTCACCGGCCTTTTCCTCGGCAATGTGGTCGTGGACGTCCCGCTATCAGACACCATGTTCGTCGTCGCGCATTTTCATATGGTGATGGGCGTGGCACCCATCCTGGTCATCTTCGGCGCCATCTACCACTGGTATCCAAAAGTGACAGGGCGGATGCTGAATGATGTGCTCGGGAAGTTCCATTTCTGGGTCACGTTCCTCGGGGCTTACGCGATCTTTTTTCCCATGCATTATCTGGGCCTGATGGGCGTTCCGCGCCGCTATCATGAGATCGGTGACATGGCCTTCGTCCCGCCATCGGTCCACACACTCAATGCGTTCATCACAATCGTGGCGCTCGTGGTTGGCGCAACGCAGCTCGTCTTCGTCTTCAACCTCATCTGGAGCCTGCGTCACGGCAAACCGGCCGGCGGCAATCCATGGCGGGCGACGACATTGGAGTGGCAAACGCCCGAGACGCCGCCGCCGCACGGCAATTGGGGCAAAGAACAGCCGGTCGTCTACCGCTGGGCCTACGATTACAGCGTACCGGGTGCGACCCAGGATTTCATACCGCAGAACCAGCCTCAGACCAACCGAACTGCCTCGGGATCGGCCCATGGGTAGCATTCTACTCTTCCTCGGCGTGCTGGCGGTCATCGGCGCTTGGTGGCTCTCAAAGCAGGGATTGACTTCGAAACCGTGGTTGGAGACAGGAGCCGAGGGCGTTTTTCTGGCGACGGATGAGGTGCGAGGGTCCCCGGCGAAGATCGGATTGGGCGTGTTTCTCGCTGTCGTCGGATGCCTCTTCGCGCTTTTCATCAGCGCCTACGCCATGCGGATGCAGATGCCGGACTGGCGCCCGCTGCCGGTGCCGAGCCTGTTATGGCTCAACACAGGAATGCTTGCTCTCAGCAGTGTCGCGTTGCACGGAGCGCGGAATGCCGTGCGACGGGGACAAAAGGTCGAGTTGAAAATTGGCCTACTTGCCGCAGGTGTCGCCGCGCTCGCGTTTCTGTCTGGCCAACTCTTGGCGTGGCGTCAGCTGACGGCTGAGGGGTATCTGCTCACAAGCAATTCAGCCAATGCGTTTTTCTACTTGGTGACCGGTGTCCACGGCCTGCATCTCGTGGGCGGTCTGGTCGCGCTATGCCGCACCGGGGTCAAAGCGTGGCGTGGCTTTCCCGCCGACGAGCTGCGCGTCAGCGTGGAGCTCTGCGCAACCTACTGGCATTTTCTGCTGCTCGTCTGGCTGGTCTTTCTCAGTGTACTGACCGGGTGGGCCGGCGACTTCGCCGACATCTGTCGGCAGTTGCTCACGTGAAGGGAGTCCTGCCCATGGCGGAACAAGCTCTAATCGACCGGCGGGCGCCTTCCGAGAGCACTTCCGGCTTGGCAAGCATCGCCACCGATTTTTCCGCTGAYCGCAAGGCTTTCAGGAACGTGTCCTGGGGAAAGGCGATGATGTGGATCTTTCTGCTCAGCGACACATTCGTCTTCARCATTTTCCTGATCTCATACATGACAGCCCGGATGTCCACGACGGTGGCGTGGCCGAACCCCAGCGAAGTCTTTGCCTTGACGATTGGCGGCACGACACTTCCACTTATCCTGATCGCCATCATGACGTTCGTGCTGATCAGCAGCAGCGGGACAATGGCGATGGCCGTGAACTTCGGATATCGCCGCAACCGGCGGATAACTGCGATCCTGATGCTGATGACGGCCATTCTCGGAGCCACATTCGTTGGAATGCAGGCGTTCGAATGGACGAAGCTGATCCATGAAGGCGTCCGGCCTTGGGCCAACCCCTGGGGCGCGGCCCAGTTCGGATCGACCTTCTTCATGATCACAGGATTTCACGGGACCCACGTGACATTGGGCGTGATCTTCCTGCTGATAATCGCGCGAAAGGTCTGGCGGGGCGACTACGACCGCGAGACGAAAGGGTTTTTCACCAGCCGAAAGGGAAATTACGAAGCCGTCGAGATCATGGGTTTGTATTGGCACTTCGTAGACCTGGTCTGGGTCTTCATCTTCGCCGTTTTTTATCTTTGGTAAAAGGACCCGAACATGGGACAGGCGAACGCACAGGCGGCCACAAAGCAGCATCCGATAACGCTCTACCTGACGGTGTGGGCATGGCTGTTCATACTGAGCGCGTGCTCCTACATGGTCGATTATTTCCAGCTGGAGGGAGGTGTGAGATACTCTCTCATCCTCCTTTTCATGATGTTGAAGGCAGGTCTCATCGTAGCCGTGTTCATGCACATGGCATGGGAACGTCTTGCGCTGATCTATGCAATTCTGGCCCCGATCAGCGCCGTTCTGGTCTTCGTGGCGATCATGATGCTTGAGGCCGACCACACGCTTCTCTCTCGCGCATCGTATTTTTCGCCAGCGCCCTAGGACGTTTCGGAGAAACGCCCAGCGCTCACGTCGCAGGGTGGGCTTCCTCGACGGGCGGCGGTTCCACCACGCGCCGGTAAAGGTGCCAGGTTGCGTGCCCGAGCACAGGCATCACGATCGCAAGTCCGACGAAGAGCGGCAAGGAGCCGATGAGAAGCGCTGCCGCCACGATCAATCCCCACAACGCCAACATCAGCGGGTTTTTCGCCACCGCTTTCACTGAAGTGTAGACCGCCACCGCGACACCGACATCCCGATCGAGAAGAAGGGGGAACGAAATTACGCTGATGCTCAAGACCAGCACCGCGAAGGCGAAGCCGATGACATTGCCGAAAATGATCATCCTTCTTCCTTCGGGAGTGTCCAACACCTGCCCGAGGAACTGCACATAGGATTCCGGCGCCGCGTAGCCGAAGAGAGACTCGTAGAGTGCCCGGGCGGTCATCAGCCATGCGAGAAAGATGATCAACAGCACGACGCCCAGCGCGATGATCGAAGGAATAGAGGGTGATCTCAACACGTCGAACGCATTCATCCAGGAGGTTGGCAGGCCAAGCTCCCGCCGACGGCTGATTTCATAAAGTCCAATCGCCGCGAAGGGGCCGACCAAGGCAAAACCCGAGGCCAGGGGATAGATCAGCGGCAGCGCATTGTTGCTGAATGTGAGGGCGGCAAGGCATATACCGACGATCGGATAGATCAGCCCCAGGAAGACCAAGTGAGATGGCATGGCAAGGAAATCCTGGAGACCCTTTGCCAACGCCTCGAGCAGATCTGAAGCATTGATTTTTCGAATAACCGGATGCGCCGGTGTTTCGCCCGCGCCGGCCACAATATGGATGTTCGCCATACCGCTTCTCCCTGGCACCTCAGGTCGCGGCAACGCTGTGAACCACACAAGGTTACACGCAAGCGTCATTATACGCCCGCCCGCCGCGTCTGTCGCCGCGAAACAGCCTGATAATGGGTTCTCGGGGCACGCACCCCACCATCTCGACACACGCCGGCGCTCAATCATCGCCGGGGAGGTCGATTGCACTGCGTCGACACCTTACAAGATCGACCAGCCCGCTTCGAACCTGAACAGTTATTCTGCTACGCGCAGATTCGCGCGCATTGGCACCGCCCCGACTTACGGACAGGAAAACAGGGGTCTAGACTGAAACCGGATCAATCTGGAGCGTGGCCGATGGAATCAGCGGACCCGTTCGACCTCAACCGTTTCATCACCGCGCAGGCGGATGTCTTCGCCACGGTGCTGGCGGAATTGCAGGCGGGTCGGAAAGAGAGCCACTGGATGTGGTTCGTGTTCCCGCAGTTGCGCGGCCTCGGATCCTCCCCCATGTCCCGGTTCTATGGCATAGGCACCCTCGACGAGGCGCGGGCCTACCTGTCCCATCCGCTCCTGGGCGACAGATTGGTGGTTTGTACCCGCACGGTCCTGGCGATCCGGGGAAGATCGCTCGTTGCGATTTTCGGAACCCCGGACCATTCGAAATTCTTCTCCTGCATGACCCTCTTTGCGCTGGCCTCTGGCGAAGGGAACGGCTTGTTCGGGCAGGCGCTCGACCGCTATTGCGACGGCCGGAGGGACGGCCGCACGTTGGCGCTCATCGAGGCAGGAACCGCATCGCCAAAGCCCGCATGAGACGGCCGCTCGCCTGCCAGCCTCACGCATGGTCTTCGACGGGCGGCGTGCCGTACGTGTGGAAGGACTCGACCGTCTTCATGCCCCAGGCCTGGCCCTTCTTGCGCTCCTCCTCCGTCCACACGATCGGCTTCCAATCCGGCGCCAGGATGAGGCGCGCGCCGGCATTGCAGACTTCCACGCGATTTCCTCCCGGCTCGTAGACATAGAGAAAGAAGGTCTGCTGCACGGCGTGCTTGTGCGGTCCGGATTCGATCGGGACGCCCGCCTCGAGGAAGATATCGGCGGCCCTCAAAATTTCCTCGCGACTGTCGAGCGCGTAGGTCAGGTGGTGAAAGCGTCCTTTGGCCCCCGTATGGTCCCGGGTGAAGGCGAAATCGTAGCTCTTGTTGGTCAGCGTCATCCACATGCCGGCCTCGGTGCCGTCGTTCATGACGATCTGTTCGGTGAGGCGGCATCCGAGATAGTTCTCGAAGAACAGGCGATTTGTCCGGATGTCGGACGCCAGGCAGTTGAGGTGGTCGAGCCTTCGGACATTCACTCCGCGAGCGGGAAACCGCTGCGCCTGGTTCTTCAGCGCGGGCCTCAGATCCGGCGGCGCGACATACCACTCGGTCTCGTAATAGAGCTCGATCGTATGGCCGTCGGGATCGCGGCAGAGAAAGGCCGGCCCGTGGCCGAGGTCACCGTCGGTCCAGCCCACATCGTAGCCGGAGCCGTTCAGTGCTGCGATCCGCCGTTCGAGAGCCTGCTGGCTTCGGGCGCGGAAGGCCATGTGGCCCATGCCGGGCCGCTTCGAGGCGGTGAGCTTGAGGGAATGGCGCTCGTAATCGTCCCAGCCGCGGAGATAGACGGACTCGCCCTGGCGGCCGCTCTCGGTCATGCCCATCACGTCCACGAAGAAGCGCAGGCTTTCGTCAGGCTTGGGGGTCAGAAGTTCGAGGTGGCCCAGATGGGCAAGGTCGAGGATGGGTTCGGCTTGCATGGTCATGATCCTTGTCGGGGAGCCTTCCCAGGCCCGCCGACCTGCTTGGCGAAACTCTCGTGCCGGTCGGCGATGGCGTTGGCGAGCGTTCCGTCGAGACCGAGTTCTTCGATCATGAGGCTCGCCTCCCGCATCTCGGCGGCGCGGCGGATGCCATGCTGGCCCACGCGGGACATCATTGTCTTGGCGAGGTTCTCCCAATCCATGCCGGGATAGGACGCCCCCAGGCTCGCCAGCACGGCCGGCATGACGCCGGCCCGCTGGGATGCGAGCGTGAAATCGACCATGAGAGCCTCCATGCCCTTGATGACGATGCTGCGGCACAGTTTTGTCGCGGAGGCCGTTCCGATGCCGATGCTGACCGGGTTGATCGTCATTCCCACTTCATTGAGCAGGTCCGAGACCTCGCGGGCCTTTTCGCCGCCGCTCAGGATGGGGACCTCGAGCCCCACCCCGCCCACAGGAGCCATGACGGCGAATTCGACGAAGCTCGCGCCGCTTTGGCCGATCTGTTCGGCGACCCGCATCTTCGTCGCGGGCGAGACGGAATTGAGGTCAACGTAGATCTGTGACGCCGTGAGCGAAGGCGCAGCCTCCTTCGCTGCCGCAACGGCCGATTCCGCGGTCACGGCGGAGATTACGATGACGGCGCGGCGGCAGGCCTCAGCCGTGCTGTCGGCCGCGTGAACTCCGGATTCCGCAGCGCGCCGCCGCAGTTCCGCACCCAGCACGGGATCCTCGAAAAGGATGTCGTAGACCGACACCCGCACGCCCGGCTTGGCCGAAAGCTGCATCGAGAAGAGCTGTCCCACTTCCCCGTACCCGATGATGGCGATCCCAAGGGTCATGTCAGTTCTGGTCCTTGTATTCCACATAGACGAGGCCTGCTTTCGCGAGCGGCTCCCGCATCTTGTAGAGGTCGAGCCCCAGCGTGCCGGCGGCAAGAAGCGCGCGCTTCGATTCTTCGTTGGCGACGCGCGCCTCGCCGCCGGCCGCAGCCGCCCCGGCGTCGCCGCGTGGGACCACCACGACTCCGTCGTCATCGGCGACGATCACGTCGCCCGCATTCACCAGAGCGCCGGCGCAGACCACCGGCACATTCACCGAGCCGAGCGTCGCCTTCACGGTTCCCTTCGCGGAGATCGCGCGGGACCAGGCAGGAAAGTTCATCTCCGTCAGCGTTTTCACGTCGCGGATTCCCGCATCGATCACCAGCCCGACGACGCCGCGCGCCTTGGCGGAGGTCGCCAGGAGATCGCCGAACATTCCGTCGGTGTTGTCCGCCGTCACCGCCACGACAAGGATATCGCCGGGCTGGCATTGCTCGATGGCGACGTGGATCATCCAGTTGTCGCCCGGCTGCGCCAGAACCGTGACGGCGCTTCCCGCCACTTGGGCGCCGGCCCAGATCGGCCGCATATAGGGCTTCATGAGTCCCAGGCGCCCCATGGCCTCGTGGGTGGTCGCGGTGCCGAGGGCGGCCAGTCGGTCGACGATGGCCCGGTCGACGCGCGGTGTGTTGGTGACGACGACGGGTTTCATGCCAATTCCTCGACGATCTGGGGAAAGATGCGCTGATAGGCTTCGCCGTAGGTCATCGCGCGACCGGAATTCCGGCCGCCCTGCATGCCGCGGTTCAAGGCGACGCGAGTGTAGTATTCCCACAGGTGCTTCTGCGCGGCGAGAATCTCGAACGCCTTGCGCTTCGCCTCCCATACCGCGTCGATGTTCAGGATCACGTTGGGCTTGTAATTGCACTGCTCGGGCTGGTGCGGCTCGAACAGGAACACCGGCGGCGCATTGTAGGCGAGATCGGGGCTCGGCTTGTGCCCGGCCGCCTGTGCGATGATGCGGGCTTCCTGGGCAAAGCGCGCTGCTTCCGGGTGGTCGACGTTATAGGGATCCTCGAGGGAGTGCGTGAGCACGAAGGACGGCTTGAGATCGCGGTAGATGTCGATCAGTCGGTCCAGCATCTCGGGCGTCGTCCGCAGCGGGTAGTCGCCTGCTTCGAAAAACTCGATCTCGGCGCCCAACGCCGCCGCCGCGCGCTCGGCCTCGTCGCGACGCTGCGCCATGACATCGGCAAGGGACGCGTCGCCTTTCTTCCAGGCCCACTGGCTTTCACCGCGTTCTCCATAAGAGAGGCAGACGATTTTCATCCGGTAGCCCTTTTGCGCATGGAGGGCGATGGCGCCGCCTGCGCGCCATACGAAGTCACCCGGATGGGCGGTGACGACAAGTCCGGTTTTGCCAGTAGTCATGAGAGCCTCGAAGGAAACGAAATGTCGGTTTGACGATCAGGCCGCGTCGCCTCCGGCCTCGCCGGCAAGCTGCAGATCTTCACGGGCGAACGCATAGCCGTCGAAGAGGAGGCGGGCCGTGCGCAGGAGGCCGGCGCGGTCCACGATGGGCTGTTCGGGCGTTCCGCCGACCTCGATCGTCACGCTGAACTCGCCGGTAGGGTGCTCCACCGAGAGCAGCTTCCGGCGTCCTGGCGGGATCTGCGCCACGCGGGCGGCGGGAGAGCCGGGGAGCACGCAGGCTGTGGCGACCGTCACGGCGGCAAAAACCCCGATGGCGGAGTGGCATTCATGGGGGATGAAGCTGCGGGTGCAGATGTGCCCGCCCGCGATAGGATTCGAGACCAGCGCGATCTTGGGGATCACCTTGGACGAGACGTCCCCGAGGCCCATGAGCCGGCCGGCCTCAAGGCGAATCTCTTCCAGACGGGCCTTCAATTCCGCATCCTTGTCGAGCATCTCGCGCGGTTCGTATCCCGTCCTTCCCACGGATGCCGCCTCGATCACGACGACCGGCATGCCGTTATCGATCAGCGTCGCGTCGACGCCCGCCACGCGGTCCACGGCGTTGCCTGTCGGCAGCAGCGAACGGCAGACCGAACCGGCAGAGTCGAGAAACTCGACGGCGATGGGCGCGGCGGTGCCGGGAACGCCGTCGATGCGAGCGTCACCGCCATAAACCACACGGCCGTCCTCGTCGGTTTGCACCGTCAGTTCGGCAACAGTTCCGGTATTGAGCGTGCGCACGCGAACCCGCGTGACAGGGCCTGTCGCCGATACGAGGCCGCGTTCGATCGAGAAGGGGGCGACGCCCGCGAGGATGTTGCCGCAATTGGGCGTGACATCCACCTGCGCTTTGTCCAGGGACACCTGCCCAAAGAGAAAATCGATGTCGCAATCCGCCCGCTTCGACCGGGACACGATGGCGATCTTGCTGGTGAGCGGATGCGCCCCGCCAATGCCGTCGATCTGCCGCGGATCGGGCGACCCCATGATCGACAGCAGCAGCGCGTCGCGCCGGGCCGGATCGTCCGGAAGATCCTCGGCGAGGAAGTATGCTCCCTTGGAGGTTCCGCCCCGCAGGATCATGCATGGAATGCGCGGTTGAATGGTCGCTCTCCCACCGACGGGTAAACAGGTTGCCATCAACCTGCATCAGTCAAAGAGGTGCAACAAATGGTTTGTTTTTGGTTTTCCGTGAAAGAGATTCATGAACGACCGAGCGGATCGGTGTCTCTCACGCAAACATTCCGACGATGATTCGTCGCAATTCGTCGGCGAGGGGCGAGAGGGGAACGCCGCGCTTCGACACGATGCCCAACTGCCGCGTGACGATCGGATTGCGGAGGGACACGAGCTTGATCCCGCGCTCATCGGGCGTGTCGATGGAAAGTCGCGGAATCACCGTGAGCGCGACGCCGGCTCGAACCAGCGCGATGGCGGTCTGGATGTGCTGGACCTCGAAGCGCCAGCACAGGGATTCCCGTCGACTCCCCAGCGCGTCGTCAATGATGATCCTGTTGCCGGCCCGGGAGCTGATCCTGATCAACGGTTCGTCGGCCAGGTCCGCCCAGCTCAGGACGGGTTGGGCGGCGAGCGGATGGTCCTCGGGGCAGACCAGCACGAAGGGATCCTTGATCAGCATCTCGATGTCGAAATCCCATCGATGGGCCGCCACCATGGTGATGCCGAATTCGACCGTGCCGGCCTGGACGAGATCGGCGATCTCGGTAGCGGAATTGTCGTAGATCCGGACGAACACGTCGGGATGCTGTTCCTGGAATCGACGAAGCGTGCGCGGCAGTCGCCCCGACGCAACCGTCGGGAGGCAGCCGATCGCCAGCATCTCCTGCCGACTCCGCCCCTCGCTGCGCAACTCGTCCAGAGAGCCGGAGAGGCTCTCGATGGTTTCCTTGACCTTGGGCAGAATTTTGAGGCCTGCCTGCGTCAGCGACACCTCCCGGGTCGTGCGGGACAGCAGCTTGACGCCGAGATCCTCCTCCAGCTTGCGAATGCGATGGCTGAGAGCCGTCTGGGACAAGTTGAGATGCGCGGCGGCATGCTGAAAACTGCCGCGTTCCGCAATGGCCACGAACGCATGAAGGCCAAGAAAATCAATGCGCATTCGGGGCTCCGAAAGAGGTCCTGCCGTTCAGGGGCATGGGCTCGCGTTGGTCGATCGATGAGGTATTTTCATCAATCGGCGGAAAGAAACCACTTATTTCAATCGATAGGAATGGCCCTCCGCGAAGTCCCAGCGACGGGCGCGCAAGCCTCCTATCCGTGCCGGCGAGCAATTGCGTTCGGCTGAGGTTTCCCGTTGCCAAGCAACGTGCCCTTAGATGAATAAAGTTAAGCAATGGCGGCAAAATAATAATTTGCTTCAGCTTCAATTTGCTGGCGTCCTTAGCCGAACCGCTCGTGAATTGAACGGAGCGGAGCACGGAGGAGACCATGGAATGAGCGAAAGCATGCCCACGCGCCCTGTTCGTTCGGATATCACGCGCCGAAATATCCTTCTGGGCGCCGCCGCGGCGACTGTCGCTGCCGGACATCCGGGACGGGCGAGCGCGCAGGCCTATCCAAGCCAGAACATCACGCTTGTGGTGCCTTTCACGCCGGGCGGATCAACCGACATCCTGGCGCGCCTCCTCGGGCAAAGGCTCGAAACCGCTCTGAAATTTCCGGTGATCGTCGAGTCGAGGCCGGGCGCAGGCGGGTCCATCGGCGTGGGGTCGGTCGCCCGCGCACCCGCGGACGGCCACACTCTGGTGATGGGACATATCGGAACGCTCGCGGTCAATCCGGCCCTCTATCCCAAGTTACCATACGATCCGCTGACGAGCTTCGCGCCGGTGAGCGGCATCGCGAACGTGCACAACATGCTCGTCGTGAACCCCGATGTTCCGGCACAGACGCTGCAGGAATTGATCGACTACGCCAGGAAAAACCCCGGGCAGCTGAACTACGCATCGGGCGGAATCGGCAGTGCGGCGCATATTGCCATGGTGGCGCTCGCCGATCGCGCGGGCATCACGATGACGCATGTCCCCTATCGAGGAACCGCCCCCGCCGTGACGGACCTTCTCGGAGGGCGGGTGCAACTCACCTTCACGGGAGCGCCCAACCTGATCCAGCACGTCGAAGCCGGCAAGATGCGCGCGCTTGCGGTTTCGGGGCTGTCGCGCCTGAAGGCTGCTCCCGCCGTTCCGACCGTCGCCGAATCCGGGTTCCCTGGATTCGAGGCATCGCAATGGTATGGCATCTTGGTGCCGGCGGGCACTCCGGAACCCGTGGTCTCACGCCTGAACACCGAGATCCGGGCCGCGATGGCGGCTCCCGAGATCGCCGAACGCCTGTCTCTGGAAGGCGCCGAGGCCTGGACCGATACGCCGGCCGAGTTTCGTGATCATATCGCGCAGGAAATGGTGCGCTGGGGAGAACTCGTGAAGCGGGCCGGGATTAAGCCCGAATAAGGCGATGCGGGACGCGCGAGGTTCGCAATATCACTTGCAACTCAGCGGCGCGCGAAGTCTCACTAAGCTGACGGGCATCGCGGCGCGTCATGTTCCGCCCGTTTGGCGCCTGCTGCACGGACAGTTGGGCGAAAACGCCAGAGCACGCGACACTGCCGACGCCAGCAGCGAACAACAGGCGCATCGAAGCCTGAAACAAGGGCAATGACGCCAAAGAGGGAAGGAAGAAATATGCTACGTCGGACTTTTCTAGGGACTGCGGGCGCAGCCCTCACCATTCTGGCTCTCGGCGGGGCGGCATCGGCCCAGGAAGCCTTCAAGATCGGCCTCATCCTGCCGATGACCGGGCCCTTCGCATCCACGGGCCGGCAGATCGAGGCGGCGGCCAAGCTCTACATGCAGCAGAAGGGCGATACGGTCGCGGGTAAGAAGATCCAGCTCGTGGTCAAGGACGACACCGGCATCGCCGACGTGACCAAACGCCTGGCGCAGGAGCTCATCGTCAACGACAAGGTCGGTGCGATTGCGGGCTTCGGGTTGACGCCGCTCGCGCTCGCCACCGCGCCGCTTGCCACGCAGGCCAAGGTGCCGGCGGTCGTCATGGCGGCCGCCACCGCCACGATCACGGAGGCCTCGCCCTATATCGTCCGCACCAGCTTCACGCTGCCGCAAGCGACGGTGCCGATGGCGGATTGGGCGGCGCAGAACGGCATCAAGAAGGTCGTGACCCTGGTGTCCGATTACGGCCCGGGCATCGACGCAGAGAAAGCATTCGCAGGGGCCTTCACGGCGAAGGGCGGGCAGGTCGAGAGCCTGCGCGTGCCGCTGCAGAACCCCGACTTCTCGCCGTTCCTGCAGAAGGTTGCCGATGCGAAGCCCGATGCGCTCTTCGTCTTCGTACCCTCGGGAGTCGGAGCGCAATTCATGAAGCAGTTCGTCGAGCGCGGCCTCGACAAGAGCGGCATCAAGCTCATCGGACCCGGCGACGTGACCGATGACGATATCCTCAACGGCATGGGCGACGTGGCGCTCGGCGCCATCACCACCCAGCATTATTCCGCCGCTCACGACAGCCCGGAGAACAAGGCATTCGTGGAGGCGTTCAAAAAGGCCAACCCCGGCATGCGGCCGAACTTCATGGCAGTAGGCGGCTATGACGGCATGCACCTGATCTACGAGGCTCTGAAGAAAACCAACGGTGCGGGTGGCGAAGCCCTGATCGATGCCATGAAGGGCATGAGCTGGACGAGCCCTCGCGGCCCGGTCTCGATCGATCCGCAGACGCGGGACATCATCCAGAACATCTACGTGCGCAAGGTCGAGCGGAAGGACGGGGAACTCTACAATGTGGAGTTTGCCACGATCCCGAACGTCAAGGACCCGGTGAAGGCCGCCAAGTCGAACTGACGCCCGTCGCGTATTCGGGAAGCGCTGTCCCAAAGCCGCGCTTCCCATGCTTTTTTCGGAGAGAGAGTTGCTGACGATCCTCTTTGACGGCATCGCCTACGGCATGCTGCTGTTCGTTCTGGCCTGCGGACTTGCCGTGACGCTCGGACTGATGAACTTCGTGAACCTGGCGCATGGCGCATTCGCGATGGCCGGCGGCTATGTGATGGCCGTTATGATGAACCGCTACGGCGTGCCCTTTCTCGCGACGCTTCCGTTCGCCTTCATCGTACCCGCCCTCATCGGCCTCGTTCTCGAACGGACCCTCTACCGGCGGCTCTATGCGCGCAATCACCTCGATCAGGTGTTGTTCTCCATCGGCATCGTCTTCATGGCTGTCGCCGCCGTCGATTACAGCATGGGCTCCCAGCAGCAATTGATCCAGCTGCCGACCTGGCTGCAGGGTCGCGTCGACGTCTACGGCGTGCAGGTCGGCCTCTATCGCAGTTTCATCATCGCCGTATGCGGCGTGCTCGTGGTCGCGCTGCAACTTGTCCTGACCAGGACGCGCTTCGGCAGCCGGTTGAGGGCGGCGGTGGACGACCCCCGTGTCGCCCGGGGGCTGGGGATCAATGTGAGCCTGATCTTCGCCGCCACCTTCGCCGTCGGCTCCGGACTTGCAGGCTTGGGCGGAGCGCTCGGAGCCGAGATCCTGGGGCTCGATCCGACCTTCCCGCTGAAGTTCATGATCTACTTTCTCATCGTCGTCACGGTCGGCGGAACGACGAGCATCACCGGCCCGTTTCTGGCCTCGCTGCTTCTCGGCATCGCCGACGTGGCGGGAAAGTATTACGTGGCAAGTCTGGGCGCCTTCGTCATCTACACGCTCATGATCGTCGTCCTCGTTCTTAGACCGCAGGGACTCTTCGCCCGTGCCCGCTGATTCGACCGGAAAGAACGAGATGCCGACGGACATTGCCGATCAGGTGAGGACGACCTTGAGCCGGAAAAGCCGGTGGGGGATCGGCGAGATCGGGTTCTGGCTGGCTGCGGCCGCCACGGTCTACCTTCTGCCGGAACGCCATCTCATCCTGAACGAGATCGCGATCATCGGCCTCTTCGCGCTCTCCCTCGATCTCATCCTCGGCTATGCGGGAATCGTGTCGCTGGGCCACGCCGCGTTTTTCGGGTTGGGCGCCTACACGGCGGGCCTGCTTGCCAAGCATGGAATGGGCGATCCTCTCCTGGGCCTGGGCGCGGCCATGTCGAGCGCCGCGATCCTCGGCTTCGTCACCAGCTTCCTCGTGCTGCGAGGCGCCGACCTGACGAAGTTGATGGTCACGCTCGGCGTCGCGCTCCTGCTGGGCGAGGTCGCCAACCAGGCGTCCTGGCTGACGGGCGGCGCCGACGGCCTTCAGGGCATTGCCATGGGGCCGGTTCTCGGGTTGTTCGATTTCGATATCTTCGGGACGACGGCCTATGCGTACAGCCTTTCGGTGACTTTTCTTCTGTTCGTGATCGCACGGCGGATCGTGGTGTCGCCATTCGGTCTCTCGCTCCGTGCGGTCCGGGACAACCCCCTCAGGGCCCGCGCCATCGGCATCCCGGTCGACCGCCGCCTCGTGTCGATTTACACATTGGCGGCCGCCTATGCGGGAGCGGCGGGGGCGCTTCTGGCGCAGACCACCCAGTTCGTTTCACTCGACGTCCTCGCCTTTCATCGCTCCGCCGACGTTCTGCTCGTCCTCGTCATCGGTGGTGTCGGCTATCTCTACGGCGGGCTTATCGGTGCCGTCCTCTTCAAAGTCCTTCAGGACGTGCTCTCGAGCTGGACGCCGCAATACTGGCAGTTCTGGATCGGCTTGATCCTGGTGGTGCTCGTACTGGCGGGACGGGAGAGACTGACGGAGAGGGTCAAAGGGTGGTGGTCCCGTTCGAAAAAACGTCTCATGGATAAGGCCCGACTCTTGCCATCCACGACCCCGCGGGAGCCTTGATATGATGATGGCTCTCGAAACGAAAGCACTGGTCAGGCGCTTCGGCGGGCTGACGGCCACCGACAACGTGACCTTCGGGCTGGAGCAAGGCGCACGCCATGCGCTGATCGGGCCGAACGGCGCCGGCAAGACCACCTTCATCAATCTCCTGACCGGCGTCCTCGCGCCGACCTCCGGACAGATCCTGCTGAATGGATCGGACATCACGCGCATGCGGCCTGAATTGCGGGTTCGGCGCGGTCTTGCGCGAACCTTCCAGATCAACCAGCTCTTCCCCGCCATGACTCCGCTCGAGACCATCGGTCTTGCCGTGTCCGAACGCATGGGCGGCGGTGGAGATTGGTGGCGGGTGACCGGCACCAAGCGCGGCATCGTCGATGAAATCGTCGAAATCGCCGATCAGTTTCGTCTGACGGATGTGCTGGATGAGCGCACATCGGACCTCCCCTATGGCAAGCAGCGGCTGGTGGAGATTGCCGTCGCGTTCGCGTGCCGGCCGAATGTGCTGCTCCTCGATGAGCCTGCGGCCGGGGTGCCGGAGGCCGAGCGCCACGATTTGCTCTCCACCGTCGCGGCCCTGCCGCGCGATGTCTCGGTGCTCCTGATCGAGCATGACATGGATCTGGTTTTCAGCTTCGCGGACCGCATCTCCGTTCTGGTGAACGGCGCGGTCTTTGCGGAGGGCACCGTCGAGGAAGTATCCTCCGACCCACGGGTCCGCGCCGTCTATCTCGGAGAAAGCGTCGATGAGTGACCTCCTCGACATGCAGCACGTCTCCGCCGGCTATGGCGATGCCGTCGTCATCTCCCGGATCGACCTGCGTCTGCAGCCGGGCGAATCCCTGGCCGTGCTCGGGCGGAACGGGACCRGCAAGACGACGCTTCTCAACACCATTATCGGCGTGACCCGCCACCGTGGTGGGACGATCTCGCTTGCTGGCCGCGACCTCACCTTTCTGCGTCCGGACACGCGTGCGCTCCTCGGCATCGGCTGGGTGCCGCAGGAGCGAAACATCTTCAAATCCCTGACGGTCGAGGAGAACCTGACCGCCGTGGCCCGGCCGGGTGCCTGGAGCATCGCGCGTGCCTACGAGATGTTTCCGCGCCTTCGGGAGCGCCGCTCCAACATGGGCAATCAACTCTCGGGCGGCGAACAGCAAATGCTGGCGATTGCCCGCGCGCTCGTGCTGAATCCCAAACTGATGCTTCTGGACGAGCCCACCGAGGGCCTTGCGCCGATCATCATCGAGGAATTGCTGGCGGTGCTGAAACGCATCATCCGCGACGAGGGCATGTCCGCCATCGTGGTCGAGCAACATGCGCAGAAAATCCTGAGCGTGACCGACCGGGCCATCATCCTCGACCGGGGCGCGATCGTGCACGCGAGTTCGAGCCGCTCCCTGATCCAGGATCCAGCGCCCCTCGAACAGCATCTTGGCGTGGCCGGAAAGAAGAAAGCCGTCCATGCTGTCTTGACCCACGCCACCCCAATCGGAGGATCCACTGATGCAGCGCACTAGGCCGCCTTTCYGGGCCGACATGGTCGGAAGCCTTCTTCGGACGCGCCCCCTGAAGGAAGCGCGGGACAAGCATCATCGCGGTGAGATGTCCGACGATGCCTTGAAGGCCGTCGAGGACCAGGAGATTCGCGCCCTCATCAAGCGCCAGGAGGAAACCGGCCTGCAGGCGGTAACGGATGGCGAGTTTCGGCGGGCCTATTGGCACTTCGACTTCCTGGAACATCTCGACGGCGTGACCTCGGTCGAGGCCGATTCCGGCATGAACTTCAAGGGTGGCGTCGGCATCACCAAGGCGCTTCGCATCACCGACAAGGTCGGCTTCTCAAACCATCCGATGGTCGAGCATTTCCGCTTCGTGAAGGACAACACGAGCCGGACGGCAAAGATGACAATCCCCGGGCCCAGCATGCTCCATTACCGCGGGGGTCGGAAGATGATGAACATGGGCGTATATCCAGAGATGGACCAGTTCTACGCCGATGTCGGCGCAGCCTACAACAAGGCGGTTCATGCCTTCTACGATGCGGGCTGCCGGTACCTTCAGCTCGATGACATCTCCTTCGCGTATCTGTGCGATCCCGATCAGCGCGAGATGCTGCGTCAACGCGGAGACGATCCGGAGAAACAACCCGACATCTATGCGGGCATGGTGCGGGCGGCATTGAAGGACAAGCCCGAGGACCTTGCGATCACCATGCATCTCTGTCGGGGCAATTTCCGATCGACCTTCATTGCGTCGGGCGGATACGAGCCGGTGGCCGACACGCTGTTCAACGCCATGCCGGTCGACGGCTATTTCATGGAATGGGACAGCGACCGGGCAGGGGGCTTCGAGCCGCTGCGATTCCTGCCGAAGGGCAAGACCGTCGTTCTTGGCCTCGTGACGTCCAAGACGGGTATTCTCGAAAGCAAGGACGACATCAAGCGCCGCATCGACGAGGCGACGAAATATGCCGATCTCGATCAGTTCTGCCTGTCTCCCCAATGCGGTTTCGCTTCGACCGAGGAGGGCAATACCCTCGCAGAGGACGAGCAATGGGCCAAGCTGCGCATGATCGTCGAGGTCGCCAAAGAGGTCTGGGGCTAAGGGACCTCTTCATGCAATGCCGTCCACTGAGTGTCGGCTGACGTTGGTCGGTTTTGCGAGAAGGAGCCGCGGCCATCACCGTTCGGGCCGCGGCTCCCTCGACAGCGTTCAGACCGACTCTTTGAGCTCTTTTGCCGCGCGGAACGCGACCTTCTTCGAGGCCTTTACTTTGACGGGCTCGCCGGTCTGTGGGTTGCGGGCCATGCGGGCCGGACGCTTGCGCACCTGAAGGATGCCAAGACCGCTGAGACGCACCTTGTCTCCCTTCCGCAGGCTCTTGGTGATCGTTTCAACCACATGGCCGATCAACTCGTTCGCCTGACGTTTGGTCAATTCATGCGCCTCGGAGATGGTCTCCGCGATGTGGCGCAACGTCAGAATGCCGCTCGATTTTGCAGCGGCACTCGTCGTTTTCTTGGCGGCTTTCTTGACCGGTGCCTTTTTGGCGAGCGCCTTCTTGGCGGCAGGCACCTTCTTGGCCACGGCTTTCTTGGTCACGGTCTTTTTGGCAGCAGCTTTTGCGGCGGAAGCCTTGGGTGCTGCGGCCTTGCGGGCAGGCGCTTTCTTGGCGGCTGCCTTCGCGGGAGTTTTGGCCATATGAATATCCTTTCGGGAAAGAATCGGCCGGAAATAATTGTCAGATTATTTCTTTTCATCCAAGCCTAAAGCGGGAGAATTGTTGGGAGAACGTGATCGTGCGAGTGGCTGGGTCTCGAATAAGACTTCGAGATAGAGCGTTTGGGTGTCCCAAGAAGAGCCCGAAATGGGGCCCCCGCGACTCTAAACCGGCCGATCGGCCCTCATGGCCTCCATGCGGATTTCCTCGGTGAGTTGCGCCTTCAGGCTCGAGAATTCCGCGCTGGTCTTCATGGTGTAGTGGCGCGGATGGGGAAGATCGACCGGAAGGGCGGCCTTGATGCGGCCGGGACGTGCCGACATGACGAGGACGCGGGAGGCCAGGAATATGGCCTCCTCGATGTCGTGCGTGACGAACAAAACCGTCTTGCGCTCGCGCTCCCAAATTCCGAGCAGCAATTCCTGCATCAATCCCCGGGTCTGGTTGTCGAGGGCGCCGAACGGCTCGTCGAGAAGCAGGATCGCAGGGTCGTTCGCAAGCGCGCGCGCGATGGCGGTGCGCTGCTGCATCCCGCCCGAGAGCTGTTTGGGGTAGTGGTGCTCGAAGCCGGATAATCCGACTTTTTCGATATAGGACGCGACGATGACGCGACGTTCCGACTTCGGCATCCCCTTTTCGCGCAGGCCGTAAGCGATGTTCTCCGCGATCGTCAGCCAAGGGAAGAGCGTGTAGGATTGAAAGACCATGCCGCGGTCGGCGCCCGAACCTTTGATTTCGCGGCCGCCGAGAAGGACACGCCCCGTGCTGGGCTGATCGAGGCCGGCAACAATGCGAAGGAGCGTGGATTTTCCGCAGCCGGACGGACCCAGGATGGTGATGAAATCGTTCTGGGCGACCTCAAGATTGGTCGGCTCCAGCGCCTGGATGGGCGCACCGCCCTGCATTGCCGGGAAAGTTCGGGACACGTTCTCGATGCTGAGGATGATTTCGGTCATGCGAGCCGCCAGCGGAACAGCGTCCGGTTCAGCGCCTTGAACAGGAAATCCGAGATGAGACCGATGATGCCGATCACGATGATGCCGAAGATCATCTGGCCTGTCGCCATGAGCGCCTGGCTGTCGATGATCATGTGGCCGATCCCCGATGAAGAGCCGATCAGCTCCGCCACGATCACATAGGTCCAGGCCCAGCCGAGCACCAATCTGAGGATTTCCGCGATGTCGGGCGCATTGGCGGGGATGAGCACGCGCTTCACCACACTCTGGCTGGTCGAGCCGAGTGTATACGCCGCCTCGACGAGATCGCGCCGCGTGTTCCCGACTGCCACCGACACCATGAGGATGATCTGGAAGAACGAGCCGATGAAGATGACGAGAAGCTTCTGCATCTCGCCGATGCCCGCCCACAGGATGAGAAGCGGCACAAAGGCCGAAGCCGGAAGGTAGCGGGCAAAGGACACGAACGGCTCGAGAAGCGCCTCGAAGGGCTTATAGGCGCCCATCAGAATGCCGATGGGAACCGCGATGAGAGCAGCCATCACGAAGCCGCCGACCACGCGCCAGATGGTAACACCGATATCGGCGAGAAAGTCGAAACGCGTGAGCAGAAGCCAGCCGTCCTGCAACATGGTCAGCGGATCGGCGAGAAACGTCCGTGACACAAAACCGCCCAACGTCGCAACCGACCACGCGGCGACGAACAGGACGAAGAACGCGATGCCCAGCACCATACGCGTGCGGGGATCGACCGGTTCGAGAGGACGCGGCATGAATGATCTGTCCTGTCAGCCGAGCGTGGACTGAACGATGCCTATAAAAGTGATTGAAAAAGCCACGGCCGCAGCAAGGGTGCGGCCATGGAGAGCGGATGGCGCTACTGGATGAAGCCCGTATCGGCCAGTGCGTCCATGTCGGGCTTTTGCTTGATGACGCCGATTTCCATCAGGAGATCGGCCGCCTCGGCCGAGAACGTCTTGAACTCGCCCTCGAAGAATTTCCTGTTCGCGGCGCGGTCCTGCCAGCGAAGATATTGAGCCGATTTGCCGAACGCCTCCCCGGTCTGCTTCACGTCGGCGCCCATGATCTCGTAGGCCTTGGCCTGATCCTTGCCGATCATCTCCACAGCCTCGAAGTAACTGTCGGCCAGGGCTTTGGCGGCCTTCGGATTGTCGCTGAGGAATTTGGGCGTGCAGCCGAACGTGTCCATGACCATGGGGTAGTCGAGCGTGGTGGCGATGATCTTGCCCGCTTGTGGTGCAGCGCGGACCGAAGAGAGATACGGCTCATAGGTCATGGCCGCGTCATTCTGGCCGGCGATGAAGGCTTGCGCCGCCGGGCCCGGCTCCATGTTCACCACAGTGACATCCTTCATGGAGAGGCCGTTCTTCTTCAGCATCCACGCCAGGGCGAAATAGGGAGAGGTTCCGGGCGCGGAGGCCGCCACGGTCTTGCCTTTGATGTCCTTGATGGACGCGACGTCGGTTCTCACCACCATGCCGTCTGCGCCATAGCTCTTGTCGAGTTGGAAGATCTGCTTGGTCGGGACCCCATTGGCGTTCCACACGACCCAGGTCTCGACCGTCGTGGCGGCGCATTGGATGTCGCCCGACTGAATCGCCAGGTGGCGGCTCGCCTGCGGTACTTTCTTGATCGTGACGTCGAGCCCGTTCTTCTTGAAAATGCCGGCTTCCTTCGCGAGCGTAAGCGGCGCGAAGCCCGTCCATCCCGAAATGCCGATCACCACCTTGGCGTCCTGCGCCGAAGCCGAACCGGCCGCCAGCGCCAACACGGCCAAACCACCCAACACCGCCTTCATTGCAGCCTCCGCTGTTTGAGAATGAATTATTGATCGGTTCCGACGACGCCCAGGAGCGCAAAGCGAGCGAATGGCATCACGCAAACGACACGAAGTCAAATGCCCGCACATGCGCCATCGGACGCAGATTTTTCCATCGGAGATTCAACGTGTATCCGGAGACGACGCATGCCCTATCTCCATGAGGATCGCTCTTCCGCTCCCAGCCACCTGGATGAGGTCTTGCGCCGGGTCGAGATGCAGCGTGTCGAAGCAGTCGAGGGTGTACAACGCCCCCTGACATGTGACATCGATCGCCGCATCGAGCGGAACGATGAACGCCGCGCAGATCTCATCGGAAAGCAACGTCACGCCCCAAGTCATGATCCTTGTGCGATGCTGAAAGCGGTCGCGCCTCGTCATCACGTTGAGGTCCCGGATCGGTCCGGAACGGAGCCTGCCGACGGTGTGGTCGTCCCCGGAAAAAGACAGCTTGGGGGACCGCTTGTCCAGCCGGTAGATTTCACCGCTGACATCGAGTTCGAGACCCTCGCCTTCCAGCACGATGAGCGTTCGGTCCATACCCGGAAACGACGAAAACGGGCCGTCGGCTGCCACATCCGCCATGCTGATGCGCCAGCCGAAGGTGTCGAAGCCCGATTCTTCGGGGAAGGCCGCGATTTCCGCAGTCGTGCCGCCGCCATTCTTCCACGGAAGGCGGACAAGCTGGTCTGCTCGGGTGACGCGGGCAATCATCGCGTTCATTCCAGGCTCGGTAGATTGAGGCCGTGCTCGCGGGCGCACGCGATGGCGGTGTCATAACCCGCATCCGCATGTCGCATGACGCCGGTCGCCGGATCGTTCCAGAGCACGCGCTCGACGCGGCGGGCCGCCTCGTTTGTGCCGTCGCAGACCACCACCATTCCGGAATGCTGGGAAAAACCCATGCCGACGCCCCCGCCGTGATGAAGCGAAACCCAGGTTGCGCCCGAGGCGCAGTTGAGGAGCGCGTTCAGCAGGGGCCAATCGGAGACCGCGTCCGAGCCGTCCTTCATCGCCTCGGTCTCCCGGTTGGGACTGGCAACCGATCCCGAATCGAGATGGTCGCGCCCGATGACCACGGGGGCCTTCAGCTCGCCGCTCGCCACCATCTCGTTGAAGGCAAGGCCGAGCCGATGGCGGTCCCCCAATCCGACCCAGCAGATCCTTGCAGGGAGACCCTGGAATTTGATGCGGGCCCGCGCCATGTCGAGCCAGTTGTGCAGGTGCGCGTTGTCGGGCAGCAATTCCTTCACCTTGGCATCCGTCTTGTAAATATCCTCGGGGTCGCCCGACAACGCAGCCCAGCGGAACGGCCCGATGCCCCGGCAGAAGAGCGGGCGGATATAGGCCGGCACGAATCCCGGAAACGCGAAAGCGTCCGCCACGCCTTCTTCCTTGGCCATCTGACGGATGTTGTTGCCGTAGTCGAAGGTCGGCACGCCCGCCTTATGGAACTCCAGCATGGCGCGCACATGCTTCGCCATGGAGCGCTTCGCCGCCCGCTCCACCGCCTTCGGATCGCTCTCGCGCTTTGCCTCCCATTCGGCGAGCGTCCAGCCCTTTGGAAGATAGCCGTTGATGGGGTCGTGCGCCGAAGTCTGGTCCGTTACCGCATCGGGCCGAACGCCGCGACGGGCGATCTCCGGGAAAATGTCGGCGGCGTTGCCGAGCAGGCCCACCGAGACCGGTTTCCTCTCGCGGCACGATTGCTCGATGATGGCGAGCGCCTCGTCCAGCGTATCGGCGCGCTTGTCCACATAACCCGTCTTCAGCCGCATCTCGATGCGGCTCGGCTGACATTCCACCGCCAGGCACGATCCGCCCGCCATGGTGGCGGCAAGCGGTTGCGCTCCGCCCATACCGCCGAGCCCTGCGGTCAGGATCCAGCGGCCGGAGAGATCCCCGCCATAATGCTGGCGGCCCATTTCCACGAAGGTCTCGTAGGTGCCCTGCACGATGCCCTGGCTGCCGATATAAATCCACGAACCGGCGGTCATCTGGCCGTACATCATGAGCCCCTTGCGATCGAGCTCGTGAAACGTGTCCCAGGTGGCCCAATGGGGCACGAGGTTGGAATTGGCGATCAGCACGCGCGGCGCATCCGCGTGGGTGCGAAAAACCCCAACGGGCTTGCCCGATTGCACGAGAAGAGTCTCGTCCTCGCCCAGCGCTTCGAGGGCCGCCACGATGCGATCGTAGCTTTCCCAGTTTCGGGCCGCACGGCCGATCCCGCCATAGACGACGAGTTCGCCCGGCTTCTCGGCAACCTCGGGGTCGAGGTTGTTCATCAGCATCCGCAGGGGCGCCTCGGTCAGCCAGCTCTTGGCCGACAATTTCGTGCCGTGAGCGGCGCGGATCACGCGGGCATTGTCGATGCGGGTCATGATGGGGTCCTTCCTGCGGAGCGCGCGAAGTTCAGGCATTCCTGGAGAATGCGGATCAGAACCGCGCGCATGGGCGTGGCATAGGCTTTGTCGTAAGGTGTGGGCCAATCACCTTCGGCGACGGGACCCAGCGGCTCGACCATGTAGCCACGGCACGCGAGTTCCATCTGGATCGCGTGCACGCCGTCCTGCGGACGGCCGAACGCGCGGGTGATGAAACCACCCTTGAACCTGCCATCGAGCACGTGGCTGAAATCGCTCGCTGCGCAGATCCGCGTGATTGCGTCGCTCAAGGGGAGCGCGCAGGTCGTCCCATCGTTCGTGCCGATGTTGACATGCGGCAGCGTGCCATCGAACAGGCGCGGGATTACGGAGCGGATCGAATGGCAATCGTAGACGACGACGTGCTCGTGCCGCGCGCGCAGGCGCTCGATTTCCGTGCGGAGCACCGCATGATAGGGATCGAGAAAGCTGGCGCGCCGCGCGGCGATCTCTGCCTCGTCGGGCTCTTCGCCGGGGCGGTACAACCTCTCGCCATCGAAGGTTGTGGTGGGGCAAAGCTCCGTGGTCGCCTGGCCGGGGTAGAGAGATCCTCCGGCGGGGTCCCTGTTGACGTCGATCACCGTGCGGGAAATCGCCGTCCTGACGACCGTTGCCCCGAAGTCGGCGGCAAAATCGTACAATTGTTCGATCCACCAATCCGCGTCCTTGCGGGAGAGCCAGGGCGAGACCAGACGGCTTTCATATGGCTCGGGTATGTCCGTGCCCGTGTGGGGAAGGCTGATGAGAAGCGGGGCTTCTCCTCGTTCAATCTCCAGCCAACCCGGGGCGTTCATCGTCCATCCCCTGTCACGGAGGGAAGGGCGTCGAGGCCTGCCGCGCCGGCGAGCGCGCCCGATCGCACAAGCGCGCTCGCCTGCTCGATATCGGGGGCAATATAGCGGTCATCGATCATTTGCGGCACAATTTCGCGCAGCAATGCGCGTGCGCGCTCCAGCCGCTCGCTCGACCGCATCGGAGCATGGAAGTCGCAACCCTGAACGGCGACCAGAAGCTCGATGCCGATCACATGAACCGCATTGGACGCCATCGACAGCAACCGGCGAGCACCGTGCGTGGCCATGGACACATGGTCTTCCTGATTCGCCGAGGTGGGAATCGAGTCGACGCTGGCCGGGTAGGCGCGTTGCTTGTTCTCAGACACCAGAGCGGCGGCGGTCACCTGCGGAATCATGAAGCCCGAATTGAGCCCGGGCTTGGATGTCAGGAAAGCCGGCAGACCGGATAGGGCCGGGTCGACCAGCATGGCGATGCGCCGTTCTGCGAGCGACCCGATCTCGCACAACGCCAGCGCAATCATGTCGGCCGCGAAAGCCACGGGCTCAGCATGGAAGTTGCCGCCGGAGATGACCTCGCCCGTATCGGAAAATACCAGCGGATTGTCCGATACGCCGTTCGCCTCGACTCCCAGTGTCTCGGCCGCCTGCCGCAACAAATCGAGCACCGCGCCCATCACCTGGGGCTGGCAGCGCAAACAATAGGGGTCCTGCACCCGGGCATCGTCGACCAGATGCGAGGCGCGGATGGCACTTCCCTGCATCAGCGTGCGCAAGGCCGCCGCGACCTCGATCTGGCCGCGATGCCGCCGCAGCTTCTGGATGCGTTCATCGAAGGGCCCGTCAGACCCTTTGGCGGCGTCCGTCGCCAGGGCACCGGTGACGATCGCGGCCTGGAATACGCGTTCGGTCTCGAACAGGCCTGCGAGCGCAAGGGCCGTGGAGACCTGCGTACCATTGAGCAGGGCAAGGCCCTCCTTCGGGCCGAGCGCGAGCGGCTCCAGTCCGACGCGGCTGAGCGCCTCAGGGGCGGGAATCCGCGCGCCGTCCACGAGAAAGTCTCCGACGCCCATCAGCGCCGCCGCCATGTGGGCGAGCGGCGCCAGATCGCCGGATGCGCCGACCGATCCCTGCCCGGGGATCACCGGTGTGAGGCCTGACGAAAGACAGGCCTGCAGATGGACGATCGTCGACCAGCGTACACCCGACGCCCCCTGCGCGAGGCTTGCGAGCTTGAGCGCCATCACCAGCCACACGACCGCCGGCGGCAACATTTCGCCGACTCCCGCGGCATGGGACAGCACGATGTTGCGCTGGAGAGCGGCGAGATCGGCGTGGCCGATGCGCACGTTCGCAAGCTTCCCGAAACCGGTATTGATTCCGTAGACGGGTTCGCCTTTCGCGACGATCGTCTCGACGGTTCTCGCCCCGGCCTCGATCGCCGGCCGGCATGTGTCGTCGAGCGCGATGGCGGCGCCCGAATAGACGCGTCGCCAATCGGCGAGCGTCACGGAGCCCGGGATAAGTGTTACGGTTGCGTTCACTGTCCTCTCCAGATGCGGCGATGAAGCGGGTTGAAGCCGAGCCGGTAGACGAGTTCGGCCGGCCGTTCGATGTCCCAGATGGCAAGATCGCAGGACTTGCCGTGTTCGAGCGTCCCGATGTCGTTGAGCCGGCCGAGGGCGCGCGCCGCCTCGCGGGTCACTCCCGCCACGCATTCCTCGACCGTCAGGCGGAACAGGGTCGCGCCCATGTTCATCGCGAGCAGCAGCGAGGTCAGCGGCGATGTGCCGGGATTGCAATCGGTCGCGAGCGCCATGCGCGTGCCATGCCGGCGGAAGGCGGCGACGGGCGGCGCCTGCGTTTCGCGCAGCATGTAGTAGGCGCCCGGCAGCAGCACCGCGACGGTGCCCGTTTTCGCAAGTGCGGCCGCTCCCTCGTCGTCCGTGTGCTCGAGATGGTCGGCCGAAAGCGCCCCGAATCCTGCGGCGAGCTCGGCTCCGTGCAGGTTCGAGAGCTGATCGGCGTGAAGTTTCACATCGAGCCCCAGCGCCTTCGCTGCGGCAAAGACCCGCGCAGTCTGCTCAGGCGAGAAAGCGATTCCCTCGCAGAACGCGTCGACGGCGTCGACGAGACCCTCTCGCGCCAGGGCAGGAAGCATCTCGTCGCAAACAAGTGCGATGTAACGGTCCTTGTCGGCCTCTTCGGGCGGGAGAGCATGAGCGCCCAGGAACGTGGTTGTGATGGACACCGCGCGCTCATCGGCAAGCCGCCGGGCCGCGCGCAGCATGCGTGCTTCGGTCACGAGGTCGAGTCCATAGCCGGATTTGACCTCGATGGTCGTGCAGCCTTCGGCGAGCAGGTGATCGAGCCGTTTCAGCGCGCTGGCGACAAGCTCACTCTCGCTCGCGCCCCGGGTCGCGCTGACGGTGGAAAGGATCCCACCCCCGGCGCGCGCGATTTCCTCGTAGGACGCGCCCTTCAGCCGAAGCTCGAATTCATGCGCGCGGTCGCCGCCAAACACCAGATGCGTGTGGCAATCCACAAGTCCGGGCGTGATCCATCGCCCGCCGCAATCGATCCGCTCCACCGCGTCCCAGGCGGTTGGCAACCCGTCCGACGATCCGACGAAGGCGATGCGGCCATCTTTCGATGCCAGCGCGCCGTGTTCGATAATCCCCAGGCCGTCACCGGCCAGAGTGGCCAGGCGGGCATTCAGCCAGATCCGGTCAAAGCGCATGTTTCTGCTCCGGCGACCTCGTTATGTCTATACATAATCGCCCAAAACAATTATTGTCCAGTCGGATTCGAACGGTTTTGAGAATTTCGCCATCGCGTCGCTTTTTGCGACCACTGGCGGCGCGGATGGCACCACTTTTTGAACGACCACAGGGTTTGGCGATGCGAAAGCTCATTTTCGATCATGCGTTGCTCCCCACCGGATGGGAGTCGAATGTCGCCGTCGACATCGAGGACGGCGTCATTCGCGTGGTGCGGTCGGGCGTCGCGCCGGATGGCTTCGAACGAGTCGCGGGGATCGCGCTGCCAGGGCTTCCGAACCTTCACAGCCATACCTTCCAGCGCGGTATGGCCGGCTTGGCGGAAACACGCGGCCCCGAAGGCGACAGCTTCTGGACATGGCGGCAGGTGATGTACCGCTTTCTCGCCCATCTGACGCCCGACGATGTCGAGGCGATCGCGGCTTTTGCCATGATGGAGATGCTGCAGGGCGGATTCACGGCACTGGCCGAGTTCCACTATCTGCATCACGATCCCGCTGGCCGTGCTTACGACAATCCTGCGGAGCTTGCCGCGCGCATCGGAGCCGCGGCGAACGAAACCGGCATGGGGCTGACGCTCTTGCCGGTATTCTACGCGCAGGGCGGATTTGGCGGCGCGCCGCCCACCGAAGGCCAACGGCGTTTCGTCTGCGACGTCGCGCAGTTTTCACGTCTCGTCGGAGCGACGAGAGACGCCCTTGCGAACCTGGACGACGCGACCGTGGGGATCGCTCCGCACAGTCTGCGCGCCGTGACGCCGCGCGATCTCGCGGAGATTGTCGCGATCGCTCGACAAGCGCCGATCCATATCCATGTTGCCGAACAGGTGAGGGAAGTCGAGGATTGTGTCGCCTGGTCGGGTCAGCGACCGGTGGCATGGCTGCTCGATCATGCGCCGGTCGATAGGCGCTGGTGCCTTATCCATGCGACTCACCTCGATCCGCATGAGACCCGCGCTCTTGCGGCGTCCGGCGCGGTGGCCGGCTTGTGCCCGCTGACCGAGGCCAGCCTTGGCGACGGGATTTTCGATGGTGCCGGATTTCTCGCAGCAGGCGGACGTTTCGGGGTCGGGTCCGATTCGAATATCGAGATCAGCGCGCCGGCGGAACTGAAGCAGCTCGAATACAGCCAACGTCTCAGGCACCGCGCCCGCAACGTGCTGGCGCAGCATAAGGGCCAGTCGACCGGGCGCAGCCTCTACCAGAATGCACTGACAGGTGGGGCTCAGGCCCTCGGTCGGCGCGTCGGCGCCATCGATGTCGGCCATCGGGCGGATTTTGTCGTGCTCGATGCGACGCATGCTGATCTCGCCGCGACGTCAGGCGATTATTGGCTGGATTCGTACGTTTTTGTCACTGGAAAAGCTGCTATCGACAGGGTCTTCGTCGCAGGCAAGTCCGTTGTGTCCAATGGGCGCCATATTGCACGTGAGGCCATCAGTTCGCGCTACCGGCGCGCGATGGCTCGGATCATGGCTTAGAGCAGCTCCATGAAAGCAGTTGCCTAGTATGAAACATCTGCATCAACGCATCCGCGACGACATTGAGGCGCGCATCATGTCGGGACAATGGCCTCCGGGCCATCGCATCCCGTTCGAGCATGAACTCATGGTCGAATACGGCTGCTCACGCATGACGGTCAACAAGGTCCTTTCGGCTCTCGCGGCGAACGGCCTGATCACCCGTCGACGCAGGGCCGGATCCGTGGTGGCTGAACCGAGCACGCAACGTGCCGTGCTCGAAATTCAGGATTTCGCGCTCGAGGCGGAGCGCGCCGGCACGATCTACCGTTTCGAGATTCTGCGTCGCGTCATCGAGCCGATCGACGCCGCCGCGGCGCAACGGACCGGCATGCCGGCCGGAACCGAAATGCTCAACCTCGCGACGCTTCATCTGATGGACGGCGTGCCGGGTGCCTACGAGCAGCGCTTGATCAACCTGGCGACAGTACCCGAAGCCAAAGACGAACGCTTCACGGACGATCCGCCCGGCACCTGGCTGTTGAGGCGCGTGCCTTGGACCGATGCGGAACATATCGTCCGTGCCCTCAATGCCGACCGGCTGCTGGCCAAGCGGCTGAACATTCAAGTCGGGGATGCTTGCCTGGTGCTTGAGCGGCGGACCTGGCAGGCTGGTGTTTTCGTGACCGAGGCGCGCATCACATATCCGGGCGACAGGCACCACCTCGTCGGGCACTTTTCACCGATCGTCCAAGCCCAATCAGGAAATTCGGCCCTCGTCTGAAATCGGACTGGCGAGCGTCAGTTTTTATTTGATTCCGTTGAGCTCCGCCGTGATATCGGCGAGCGTCGGGACATAATCGTCCCCGTGACCTGTGCCGACCGCGAGCGCGAAGCTGTTGCGCACGGAAGCACCGACCGGATTCGCCAGGTCGACCGATTGCGCGAACGACGCCAGATAAGTCATGTCCTTCAGGCCGTTGCGAAGCGTGAATTTGTGGGCGTTCGGGTCGCGGTCGAGCACCCATTTGAAATAGGTTTGATAGAAGCCGCAATCCATGCGGCCGCCGCGGATGACGCTGTCGAAGAGTTGCGGCGTAAGGCCCGCTTTTGCTCCGAGCGCCAGGGCTTCGGCGTAGAGCGCCGCATATCCCATCGACAGGAAATTGTTGAGAAGTTTCATCGTGTGTCCCGTTCCGGTCGGGCCCGTATGCACCACCCGGGCGGCGAAGGCGTCGAGCAGAGGGCGGACCCGCGCCACGACAACGGCGTCGCCTCCAACCATGACATCGAGCGTGCCGGCGAGGGCGTCCGCCGGCGTGCGCCCGAGCGGCGCATCGACCAGGGTAATTCCCAACGGTGCGAGTTCGGCCGCGAGCCGCGTCGTTATCGAAGGATCCGAGGTCGAGCAGTCGATGACGAGGAGCGGCTTTGCCGCTGCGATCAGGCCGTCGGGACCCTGGATGATCGCCTGCACCTCCGGCGATCCCGTGACGCAGAGGATCACCACGTCGGATGCGGCTGCGACCTCTTTGGGGCTCGCCGCCTCGGTCGCCCCTCGCGCAATGAGGTCTTCCGCCGGGGCGCGGTTGCGGTGTGCCATGACCGTCAGCGGCCAGCCTTTGGCGAGTATGTTGCCCGCCATGCCATGACCCATGAAACCAAGGCCGATGAAACCAACACGCTCTTTTGCCACAATTCCGCTCCTCTGCCTCACGGAGGATAACATACTGACTTGCGGCTTTCACACGCCGCGCCGGCGAAAGTCCCGGAGGGACGGCTTTTCAGTCCTTGGAGGTTCGTTGATGCTGTAGTATTCTGCAAATGGCACCCTCCTGTCGTGGTCCTTGAGATGCAGACGTCGGTGAGCCCGGCTCATGTGACTCCCCGCTCACAGCAAACGCAGTTGAGATTGTTTCGCCCTGACGATCCTGCATCTGCCCTCGGTATCGCGGTCAACCACCTGATGACGAAACCGGCCTTTGCCAACCTCCGATTTGGTGATTGGTCTCGGATCCTCGTCGGCCAGATCAACCGTGGGCATTACTGCTTCGTCGTCGATGACACAGGCCAGGTCAGGGGATTTGTCGGCTGGGCTCTCACCAGCAAGGAAAAGGCCGAAGCCTGGGTCGAGGGCCGCCGAGGTCTTTCCTACCAGGACAGCAGCGCGGGAGATTGCGTTGTCTTCAATGCATGGTCCGCAAACGACGGCGAAGTGCAACGCTTTCTCGTCGATGCAACTCGCAAGCTTATCCGGGACAAGCAGACCATTTACTTCAAGCGGCATTATGGTGATGGCAGCACGAGGCCGGTGCGGCTCAATGTGAATGAGTTTGTCGCCGCGCATGTGGGCCGAAGCGGCGCGAAGCCTGACCATGGCCGTTCAGCTAAGTAGGCGGCGTGACTTGCGCCGTTCGTGCGTGGCGGATACCGACGCGGAGTTTTTGAGCCGCGCGTGAAGCACAGGCTGCCCGATGGACGGTCGCGTCCGGAGAGTGGCTCCTCACGTCTCTTAGTTGGGAGCGCATGACATGTCCGGCAGCAGCACCCTGATCTCCACCGTCAATCCTATCGGCAACACAGATGTCGATGGCCTCCTGTGGGGTTGGAGGTGGAATACTCCCACTCTCAACTATGCGTTTCCGACAGCCGCCACGGCTTACGGCGGTTACGCCCAGGTCAACGGATTCCAATCTTTCAACGGGAGCCAGATCCTGGCCGTCCTGCAGGTTCTGACGAACGTCATGAGCTTTACGAACCTCTCCTTCAATCTGGCGGCAAACCAGAACACGACGTCCGGCGTCACCCTCCGATGGGCCGAAGCCAGCTCGATCAACTATACCAACGATAGTAATGTGGCGACGCAGACGGGTCTCAGGACCATCGGGTCGGCCTGGTCGACCGCTCCCGAACTGGGATTCAACGGTTCGCCGCCCAGCACGCCATTCTATGCACAGGGCGACGCTTGGTTCAGTCCGGTCAACTACGACAATCCTCTCCCCGGGAACTGGGCCTTTACCGCCGGCATCATGCATGAAACCGGGCATTCTCTGGGCCTGAAGCACGGACACAGCGCCTTCGTCACTCACGGCGCCTCGTTTCCGACTCTTTCGGCCGATCACAACTCCTTCGAGTTCTCGGTGATGACCTACAGCCAGTTTCCCGGCGACGTTCTGGGAATGCCGAACTTCGACAACGCGGTCGATCACCCGACCACATTCATGCAGGCGGATATCGCGGCGCTGCAATATCTCTATGGCGCCAACTATAACTACAACAGCGGCAACACCGTTTATTACTGGAACCCAGCGAGCGGTGAACTGTCGATCAATGGGGCTCGTCAGGGCGCGCCGAGCAGTCAGCGGGTGTTCATGACCGTCTGGGATGGCGGGGGAAGCGACACCTACAACTTCGCGGATTATACGACCGACCTGAACGTCAATCTTGCTCCTGGCGGATGGACATCGCTCGGCGCGGGATTGTCGCCCGACCTCGGCAATGATGGACCGGGGACTCCGGAGCACTACGCGCGCGGCAATATTTTCAACGCACAGCTCTTTCAGGGAAACCCAGCCTCGCTGATCGAAAACGTGATTGGCGGATCGGGCAATGACGCGATTTCCGGCAACAACGTCAACAATGTCCTCCAGGGGCTCCCCGGCGACGATACCCTGTTGGGCCTCGAAGGCGCCGACATCCTCACGGGTGACGAAGGAAACGACAAGCTAAAAGGGGGTGGCGGTGCYGACCAGCTTTTCGGCGGCGATGGTGACGACAACCTCAAAGGCGGCGGCGGAGCCGATCTTCTGAGAGGCGGACCAGGCATCGACACTGCGACATACGAGGATTCGGGTTCGGCGGTCGCCGTCAACCTGTTGTCGGGAAGTGGGGCCGGCGGCACTGCGAATGGCGACGAACTCGTGCTGATCGAGAATATCATAGGGTCGGATTACGACGATCTCCTGATTGGCGATGATGGCGCCAACAGGCTGCGCGGGGGGAACGGCAGGGATAATATCAAAGGAGGCGGTGGGGCCGACGTATTGGATGGCGGAACGGGGCCCGACGTTATGGACGGAGGCGCCGGGAATGACACCTATTACGTCGACAACCTGGGCGATCAGGTCGGCGAGAACCCCGGAGCTGGGATCGACACAATCCATGCGAGCATCAGCCTGACGGCCCCGGCAAACGTCGAAAATATCATCCTTGAAGGAACCGGAAATCTGAATGTGAGCGGCAATGCGCTGGCAAACCTCATGATCGGGGGGACAGGAAGCGATGCCCTGGCGGCTGGCGATGGAAACGACACGCTCAGCGGCGGCGACGGACCGGATACGCTCTCCGGCGGCAATGGAGACGACGATCTGTCGGGCGGGGCGGGCAATGACCGGGTGGCTGGCGACGCAGGCAACGACGCCCTGAAGGGCGGCGCAGGCAATGACGTCATGACCGGAGATGCTGGCGACGATCAGGTCTTTGGCGATGCGGGAGACGACACCGGCTACGGCGGGGACGGCAACGATATCGTGGCAGGCGACGCTGGCGACGACCGGCTGTTCGGTGATGTCGGCGCGGATATCCTCAGCGGCAGCGCAGGGGCAGATTGGTTGTATGGCGGGGCCGGCAACGACCGACTCGTAGGCGGCTTGGGGCGGGATATCATGAAGGGCGACRCGGGCCGGGACACCTTCGCGTTCGACGACAGGGAAACAGCCGCAACGCGAAAAAGCGCGGACTACATCGTTGATTTCGCCGGAAAACTTGGCGACAAGCTCGATCTCGCGCTCATCGACGCCAACGTCAAAGCGCGCGGCGACCAATCGTTCTCGTTCCTTGGCGAAAAAACCGCGTTCACCAAAGCGGGTCAGGTTCGATACGAGCAGACCAAGACGGATACGTGGGTCTACCTCAACACGGATTCGGATAAGGCCGCCGAGGCGGTGATCCGTCTAAAGGGAAGTTTCGATCTATCCAAGGGTTGGTTCCACCTCTAGCCAGGATGAAATTTCTCGCGCCGCTCGATCGCGCGTGATCAAGCGCCAAAGAAGTGACGATCCTGCAGGCTTCGAAGAGCCATCAATGCGGACCCGCCCTCCAGTTCCAGGTCGCCGATCCGGATCGCGTCACCCTGTCGGACGGACTCCGCCAATCGACAATCCGCCGCGAGGTAAAATGGCGCGAGCGTATCCGGTGCAAGCGCGCGCGCCGGACGAAACTCCGCGGTCATGCCCGCGATGGTGTGATGATGGCCTCCCATCGTGAGCGGCATCCCGGCGGGAAGGTCTTGAGTTGCCACCGCCACGAGATCGAAGCGAGGCCGGTAATCGTTGCCGTAACCGGAGACATTGTGTATTGCCGCGTCGAGAATACTGGTTGCCGCCTCTAGGCCGAGCAGATGGCGCGGCACGAAAACCATGGCAGTGGCGCCGGTGCGACTGACGATATGTCCTTTCTGGGCGAGCATCTCCCACGTCTTCGCATTGTCGCAGCGGATCACCACGAAGACGCCGCCGGCGAAGCTGATCTCATCCGCTGTGCGCAGGCAATGGAATACGTCGAGGCGGCGCTCGCCCGAGAGAATTCCGCCGTCCTCGCGATGCGCGAAAATCGTGGGTACTTCGCCGATGCGGGCGATGGGGGCGTGGAGGTCTGGACGATCCGGTTGAAGCCCGGTCGCATTCGCAACAACCAGGAGCTCGCACAGGTCCGGAACGGCGCGCTGGGGAAACGCAGCCGTAACCTCTCGCCGCGCCGCGACGATGTCATCGACGGCACGGGAGCCGAGCGTCCAATGCGCGGCGAGCGCGCTGCATCGGGCGGAATTTTCGTTGCTTTCGAGGTGGCCCGTGGAGGCGTCGAAGACGAAATCATATTCGCTCGACTTCCCGGCCGCGATCAGGTCAAAGCCAAGAACCTCCGCCCAGCTGATCAGGCCGATGAGCAAACTCGGCTGGTCGCCATCCACCGTCGTCACCACACGGCCGCGATCCGCCGCGAGTTTCTTGAGCCCTGGGCCGACGACGCTGTCGAGTTCCTTGGTGACCAACGCGATATGCTTTTCGGCTTCCACCGCCAGCATGGCATGGCGCGCCGCCGCCACAGGCCTGCCGGTCGCCTCCACCATGACGTCGAACGGGAGCTCGCTCACCATGGCGAGATCGTTCGTCGCGATGTAGTCGCCCTCCGACCAGGCGGCCTTCGCCTCTCTGGCGGATTCACAAATGCGGATCCGCCTTGCCTCAATGCCGGCTGCAAGAAAGCCTGCAGCCGCGCCCTGCGCCGACACATCGACCGCGATGCGCGCGGACAGCAACGGGACGCGTTGGGCCTGAGCGAGAAAGCTCTGTCCGAATCCGCCCGTTCCCACGACGCAGGTCTCAACGGGACGTTCGGCTTTGGCATAAAATGAGCGGTAGTCCATTGATGTGTCCCTTTGAGCGCAGGATGGACCCGGCGCTCTTGCGCGCAGATCGTGAAGTGGGTGGAGGCGATCCGGCCGGATTTACCGGAGCAGGTCCCAGGCTTTCAGGAAGAAGTCCGGCGAACCGAAATTTCCCGATTTGAGAGCCAGCACAAGGTCGGTGCCGGAAAGGGTTCGCGTCCAGGGGACACCCGGATCGATCTCAGGACCTATGGCGAGCGCTTTGACTCCGAGCGCGCCGACGACAGCGCCCGATGTCTCGCCACCGGCGACGATCAGCCGTGTGAAGCCCAGTGGGGGAAGCGCACGCGCGATCTCCGCCAGGAATCGTTCCACGAGGTCGCCCGCATTCATTCGGCCGAGCTTGGTTTGAACGTCCCGTACGGCATCGGGCGTTGCCGTGGAATAGATCAGGATCGGCTTGCGCGAATCCTGCGCTGCCATCCAGTCCTTTACCGTCTCGACCGAAAGGTCGCCCGACGCGAGGGCCATGGGGTCGATGTGGAATGCCGGAAATCCTTCGGCGATGGCGGTGCTCACTTGGCGCTGGGTCGCGCTCGAACACGAACCGGCGAGGATGAGGGCCTTCCCGGCGGGCGCCTCGAATTTTTCTCCTGCCGCCGGGGGACGTGCAGCTTGTTCTTCGCGATAGGCTGCGGGAAGCCCCATCGCCACGCCGGAGCCTCCGGTGATCAGCGGCATGTCGGCGGCCGCCAGACCGATCGTGCGGAGATGCTGGTCGGTAATCGCATCGACAATGACGATCTGACGCCCCGCTGACGTCTCGCGCGCAAATGCTTGGCGGACAGCCTCTATTCCGGCCTCGACATCCTCGAACGGGACAAGGCCGACCGAGAGCGTGGTCTGCCGCTGAAGCACCCGCACGAGATTCGAATCCCGCATGGGGGTCAGAGGGTGGTCTTTCATGCTGCTCTCGTGCAGAGGCACGCCGTTGACGAACAGATGCCCTTGGTAAACCGTACGGCCATTGGCGGGGAAGGCAGGACACGCGAGGGTGAATGCACTGCCGGTAAAAGTCAGAAGAGCCTCAGTGACGTTGCCGATATTGCCCTCATCCGTCGAGTCGAAGGTCGAGCAGTATTTGAAGAAGAAATTCGCCGCGCCCGCCTGCCTCAACGCCGCCGCGGCCGCAAGAGATTGCGCGACAGCCTCCTCCGCCGGCAGCGTGCGCGATTTCAACGCCACGACCACCGCATCGGCCTGCGCGAGATCAAGTGTTGCGTCCGGCACGCCGATCGTTTGAATCGTCTTGAGCCCCCCTCGCGCCAGCATGAGCGCAAGGTCGCTTGCCCCCGTCAGATCGTCGGCGATGCATCCCAGTCTCATCAAACACTCCCCGACCTATTTGTTCGACCACGTCGAGAGCCAGGCGAGCCCGTCCTCGGTGCGTCCGCGAGGCTTGTATTCGGCGCCGATCCAGCCATCATATTCCATCCGGTCGAGGGCCCGAAAAATCTCCGGATAATTGATCTCGCCCTCATCCGGCTCTGCGCGGTCGGGAACGCCGGCGATCTGCACATGGCCGATCAGCGGCAGATGCGTTTCAAGGCGGCGGATGAGATCGCCCTGCATGATCTGCGTGTGGTAACAATCGAACATGATCTTCACGTTGGCGCGGCCGACCTTCTCGATGATCGCGGCCGCCTGTTCGACATGATGCAGAAAGTAACCGGGCTTGTCGCGGTGATTGATCGGTTCGAGCAACAGGGTCAACGAGGCTTGCGCTGCCTTGTCGGCGGCGGATTTCAAGTTCTCGACGAATGTGTCTTCGGCATCGCCGTCACGTTCGGCCGGAACCACGCCCGCCATGCAGTGAATGGCATTCGCGCCAATCTCGGCCGCATATGACAGCGCCGTGTCGAAGGCGCGTCGGAAATCGGTCGCGCGGCCCGGGAGCGCACCCAACCCGAACTCTCCCGCGGCCGCATCGCCCACTGGCGTATTGAGGGCGAGCATTGTCAGGCCGCCGCGGGCGAGCGCTGCCTTGATGTCGTGCGCCGACACGTCGTAAGGCCAATGCATCTCGACGCCGGTGAACCCGGCCGCGGCCGCGGCGCCGATCCGGTCCGTCAAGGGAAGATGCGTGAACAGGAAGCCGAGATTCGCGGAGAAACGTCGCATCGCGCTACTCCCTCACAGGCGAGCGTTGAGAGCGCAAGGCAGGGGCCGTCGCAGGCTCCTCATCGATCGAGCGATCGAGTTTGTAGTGTGCAACGAGATCGTTGACTTGGGCGGATGAGAGAATCCGCGGATTCATGCCGCGCAGCAGAAGATAAAGCTTCGCCGTTTCCTCCAATTCCTCGGTCGCGTAGATCGCGGATTCGAGGTCGCGCGCGGCGACCACCGGCCCGTGATTGGCAAGCAAAATGGCGCTGTATTTTCCGGCTAGCGCGCGGATGGCATCGGCAACCGCCGGATCGCCCGGCCAACAATAAGGGACAATGGCGGTTTTACCGACCCGCATCACGAAATACGCCGTCATCGGCGGAAGGGCATCGGATGGATCCATGTCGGGCAGCATCGAGACGGCGACCGAATACGTGGAATGCAGATGCACGACGGCCCGGGCCTCCCGACGGGTCTCGAGAAGGGCCGTGTGCAGCGGAAGCTCCTTGGTTGGCAAATCACCCGAGATCAATCGGCAAGCGGGGTCGAGACGGCTCAACCGAGCAGGGTCGAGGAAACCCAACGAAGAATTCGTCGGGGTCGCGAGAAAGCCGCCATCGGACAAGCGGACCGAGATATTGCCGGACGATCCGGTGGTGAGACCGCGCTCGAAAAGGGAGCGGCCGAACCTGCAGATGTCTTCCCGAAGTCTCGCCTCTTCGCTCACGTCCGCTTTCCTTCGCGCAATGTCGGGGTAGAAACAATCGAGCAGCTATCCTACTCCGCTGGGCGCAGGAAGGCTGCTGGATCTAGATGACGTTTCTTACGCGCTCCCAAGTTTTCTCCATATGCGCGTTGAGCACCTTCGACAGTAGGCCCGAATCACGGGCCTCGAGCGCGGATATGATTTCCTCATGGTCGGCCACGGCACCCGCCCATTTCTCCGGCCCCTCGTTGCCGATGTAGCGAATGCGCCGCAGGCGAGCCTGCAAGATGCCATGCACGTCGGCCAATGCATCATTCTTTGAGATCCGCAGGATCGCCGTGTGGATATTCTGGTTCAATTTAAAATAGGGCAAGCGATCCCGGTTGGCGTACATTTCCATCATGCGGTCGTGCAGCCGCCGCACCTCCTGGATTTCCGCATCAGTGGCGTGCTCGCAAGCAAGGCGCCCCGCGAGGCCCTCCAGATCGCCAAGGACCACCAGGCTGTCGTGGACGTCCTTCGGGGAGAACTGACGCACCACCGCGCCGCGCCCGGGCGAAAGTTCCAGAAGGCCCTCGCTCGCAAGAAACTTGAGAGCCTCACGCAACGGCGTGCGCGAGACGCCCAACTCGATGCCCAGATTTCCCTCGTGGATCCGAGAACCCGGTGCGAGGTTTCCCTCGATAATCATATCCCGAACGCGCGCCACGATCGCCTCGTGGAGGCTGGGGCGCGCAATCGGACCCCTATCCTCGAGATCGATCGGCAGGGAGTTGCCCGCCCCAGGTTTCATCTGCTGATTCATCTTCCCGTACTGCCCACGAGCCCGATCGCCATCAAGCGACGCTTATAGCGCCGTTCCAACTTATCACAAATAAAATTCTGTATGCAGCATGCTTGCGTACAAATATTGCGGCTGTTACGGTCGGAGCGTTGATCAGATGAGGTTTCCGTGAGCGGCAGTACTTCCCCCACTCGGTCCGAGCGTCCGACGATCGCATTCGCCATGGGCGATCCGGCAGGCATCAGCCCGGAACTGGCCGCACAGCTTGTCGCGGCCAAGGACCTCCATGGCGATGCCCAATTGGTGCTGTTCGGAGACTTGCGGATATTTCGGGACGGTGCCCGCACCGCAAAGGTTGACCCCGATATCGACGTGGTTTCTTCCGAACATGATGTTGTCCCCGCCGTCGGCCGTCCGATTTTCGTGGATCTGAAAAACCTCGCCCTGGAGCAGGTGACCCCCGCAACCGCCACGGTGGAAGGCGGTCGATTTGCCACGGAGAATTTTCGCCGGGCGCTGCTCTTCGCACAATCCGGACGCGCTGACGCGGTCTTCTTCACACCCTTCAACAAGAAGGCGATGCGCCTTGCCTATGACGGCTACGACGACGAGATCCGCTTTGTACGAGACGTGCTGAACACGGCCGTCGAGGCGAGCGAATTCAATGTTCTGGGCAGCCTGTGGAATGCGCGCGTGACGTCGCATATTCCGCTGTCGCAGGTATCCTCCGCCATTTCGGCGGCGGCGATCCTGAGAGCCACGACACTCGCGGACCGCTGCATGCGCACAGCCGGATTTACGCAGCCTCGAATTGCCGTGGCGGGATTGAACCCACATGCGGGAGACGGCGGCAATTTCGGCCGCGAGGAAATCGACATCATCGAGCCGGCGGTTCGCGAGGCGCGCGCGCGGGGATTGATCGTCGAGGGGCCGTTTCCGTCCGATACCGTATTCCTGCGAGCGAAAAACGGCGATTTCGATGCGGTCCTGACGATGTATCACGACCAGGGACAGATCGCCAYGAAGCTGATGGGGTTTGATCGCGGCGTGACATTGATCGGCGGCTTCCCGTTTCCGATCTGCACGCCGGCTCACGGCACCGCCTATGAGATTGCCGGCCGTGGCATCGCCAATCTTGGCGCCAGCCGCGAGGCGCTGCAATTGGCGATCCGGATGGCGACAGACGCCCGCGCAAAGCGCGTCGCCGAGGGCGAAGCTGCCTGAGTTTCATCCAGATATCAACGATTCCGGTTCCGACGCCATGGGCCGGTGCCATCAAAAAGGGAGGAAGACAATGCTGAAGAAAACATCATGGTTGTTCGCAACGGCCGTCGCGACCGTACTCGGGGGCGCCGCCCAGGCCGATTGGCAGCCCACCAAACCGGTGGAGTTCGTCGTCACATCCAGCCCCGGCGGCGGCACCGACAACTTCGCGCGTATCGTCCAGTCGATCATTGCGAAGCACAAGCTCATGGATCAGTCCATCGTCGTCACCAACAAGGGCGGCGGCAGCGGCGCGGAGGGTTACGTCTACACGAAGGTGGCGGCCGGCGATCCCCACAAGCTCACCTTCGGTACCAATAACGAGTACCTGCTGCCCTACGTCGCCAAGCTGGCCTACAAGCCGGACGAATTGACCCCCGTGGCCGCCATGGCGCTCGACGAGTTCTTGCTGTGGGTCAACGCGAAGGCGCCTTTCGATGATGCGAAAAGCTACATCGAGGCAGCGAAGGCGAAGCCCGAAACCCTCAAGATGGGTGGCAGTCAGTCCAAGGATACAGACCAGACACTGACCAGCCTCGTCGAAGATGCAACGGGCACGAAGTTCATCTACGTCCCGTTCCAGGGTGGCGGGACGGCCGCCGTGCAACTCGCGGGCGGACACATCGACTCCAACACCAACAATCCCAATGAAAATGCCGGTCAGTGGAAGGCCGGGATGATCAAGCCCCTGTGCGTGTTCAGCCCGACGCGTCTGCAGGAAGGCCCGAAGGTCACGGCCACGATGGGCTGGTCCGACATCCCCACCTGCAAGGAAGCGGGCATCCCGGTCGACCAGTTCCAGATGCCGCGCACCACCTGGTTGCCGGGCGGCGTGCCCGCGGAGGCGGTCGCGTTCTATGCCAGTCTGCTCAAGAAGGTGAGCGAAACACCGGAGTGGAAGGAATACATCGAACGCACATCGCAGACGGGGCGCTTTCTTGCCGGCGAAGAGCTGAAGACCTTCATCGCGCAGGACGACGCCAAGAACAAGAAAGTGTTCGAGCGCGAAGGTTGGGTCGTTCGCTGACTTGCAGCGAGCCGAGAGCCGGCGCAGTCTGAACTGCGCCGGCTTCGTCAATGTTGCGCGATGATGGTGATGCTATGATTTCTCGGTTTTCAGCGGAGATTGCCACCTCGATCGCAACGGCAGGCCTGGGCCTCGCCGCGGTTGTGGGATCGCTCGAATACGGAACCGGCTGGGGTGCCGCGGGACCCGAGCCCGGCACATTTCCCTTCTATATCGGACTGTTGGTGATGGCGGCGAGTGTCGCAACGCTTGCACAGAGTGTCGTCGGTCGTGCGGCGCTGCAGAATGTTCTCGTCGACCGTGCTCAGGCCAGGCGGGTGGCGACGTTCTTCGGTCCCATGGTCCTTTTCGTCATCGCCTCCCTTCTCCTCGGTCTCTACGTGGCGACAGCGCTCTATCTCACCTTCGTCATGTGGTTGCAGGGAGGATACCGGCTCGTGATCTCGGCAGCCGCCGGGGTATTCGCCGCAATCTTTTTCTACTTCGTCCTCGAAGTCGGATTCCAGGTCTCCCTCCTCAAGGGCCCGCTGGAAGCTGCCTTGGGCCTTTACTGAACAGCAACCCTTCGAGGGGAGACAGGCCTTGGAAAATTTCGCACCGCTCATGCACGGTTTCGGTGTCGCGCTGACCACCTATCACGTGGCCCTGATGATCGTTGGGGTTCTGCTGGGAATCCTCGTGGGCGTTCTGCCGGGCCTCGGGGCGCCGAATGGCGTGTCGTTGCTCCTGCCGCTGACGTTCACGATGGACCCGGTCTCGGCCATCATCCTTCTGTCGAGCATGTATTGGGGCGCGCTGTTCGGCGGCTCGACCACGTCGATCCTGTTCAATATTCCGGGCGAACCCTCATCCGCCGCGACAACGTTCGACGGCTACCCCATGGCAAAGCAGGGAAAGGCCGCGGAAGCACTGACGCTGGCGTTCCTGTCGGCCGGATTCGGTGCGCTGGTGGGCGTGATCCTGATCACGGTTCTGTCGGGATGGGTTGCGAATTTCGCCCTTCGCTTCAGCTCCCCGGAATATTTCGCCGTCTATTTTCTGGCCTTCGCGAGCTTCGTCGGTCTCGGCGCGGCATCTCCCTTCAAGACTGTCGTTTCAATGGGCCTCGGCTTTGCCTTCGCGGCAGTGGGGATGGATACGATTTCAGGTGGCTTGCGCCTCACCTACGGTTTTAACGAACTCCTCTCCGGCATCAGCTTTCTCATCGCGGTGATCGGTCTTTTCGGCATCGGCGAACTCCTGCTGACGATGGAGGAAGGTTTGCGCTTCGACGGTATCAAAGCGCGCGTCACGCCTCGCGACGTCATCCGCACGATTGCGACCATGCCGCGATATTGGGTCGCCCTCGTGCGAAGCAGCATGATCGGCTGTTGGATGGGAATCACGCCGGGCGGACCGACGGCCGCCTCGTTCATGAGCTACGCATTCGCCAAACGCCTCTCGCGTCACAAGGACCGTTTCGGAAAAGGCGAGCCGGAAGGTGTCGTGGCGCCGGAAACCGCCGATCACGCCGCCGGCAGCAGCGCCATTCTCCCGATGATCGCCCTCGGCGTGCCGGGCTCGGCGACAGCCGCCGTCATGATGGGCGGATTGATGATCTGGGGACTGAACCCAGGGCCCATGCTGTTCATCGAACGACCGGATTTCGTCTGGGGACTGATTGCCAGCATGTATCTCGGCAATATCGTAGCCGTGCTGGTGGTCCTGGCCACCATCCCGCTCTTCGCCTCCATCCTGCGCATCCCTTTTGCGATCATCGGGCCTGTGATCGTCGTGGTTTGTTTCATCGGCGCCTACACGGTCGCGGGCCGGCCGTTCGATCTCTGGCTGGCTCTGGCCTTCGGTGTCGCGGGCTACGTTTTTAAGAAGCTCGACTATCCCATCGCTCCGCTGGTCCTGGCGATGGTGCTCGGCGACAAGGCCGAGGACGCGTTCCGGCAATCCATGATCATGTCGAAAGGCTCGCTTGGGATCTTCTGGTCGAACGGCCTCGTGGGAACGCTCATTACGCTCGGAATGGTGCTTGCGCTCTGGCCCGTTCCGGCCGCGGCCGCCGCTCGCATCGTTCGCTTCAAGTCGTCGTCGGCTGCTGCGTGACGACGTCATGACAACATTTGACCTGGACCGTGCCGCCGCATGGAGGCCGGAGCAGACACCGGCCTGGGAGACCGTTTGCGATGAACTCCGATAACCTCGCGGTCGCCTTCCTCGGTATCGGCCTCATGGGATCGCGCCAGGCAAAGCGTCTGCTTGAGGCGGGCTACACGCTCGCGGCATGGAATCGCTCGCGGTCGAAAGCGGATGCGCTCGCTTCCCTGGGGGCCCGCGTCGCCGACCTTGCGGCGGAAGCCGTGCGTGGGGCAGACGTGGTCGTCCTCATGCTGGAGAACGGCGCCACCGTCTCGGACGTCCTGTTCGGTCAGGGCGTGGCGGGAGCTTTGCGTCCCGGCAGCATCGTCGTTGACATGAGCTCCATCAAGCCTTCGGAGGCGCAGGAGCACGCAAGGTTGCTGAAAGAGCGGGGCATCGCCCATCTCGACGCACCGGTCTCCGGCGGCACCGTCGGCGCCGAGCAAGGTACGCTTGCCATCATGGCGGGCGGCGATGCGGACATTTTTGCCAGGGTGGAACCTCTCCTGCGCGCGATGGGGCGGCCCGTTCATGTGGGGCCTGGCGGGGCCGGACAACTCGCCAAGCTCGCCAACCAGATCATCGTCGGCGTCACGATTGGGGCCGTGGCCGAGGCGCTGCTTCTTGCGCAGCGTGGCGGCGCGGACCCCGTCAAGGTACGGGAAGCACTGCGCGGAGGATTTGCCGAGAGCCGCGTTCTGGAATTGCACGGCCAGCGCATGGTGGAACGGGACTTTGCCACCAAAGGACGCTCGGTCACGCATCTGAAGGATCTCGACAACGCCCTCGACGCCGCGGGCATCCTTGAAATGCAGACGGCGCCATACACAGCCCTCACAGCCGACCTCTTCCGCGGGCTTCTCGATCATGCGGGCGATCTCGACCATTCCGGACTGATCGTCGAGCTTGAGCGTCGGAACGGCAGCGGGCAGATAATCAAGGACGCACAGATATGACCGACAGGAAGACGCTCCGCAGCCGAGCTTGGTTTGCCCGCCAGGACAAGATGGGTTTCTACTATCGCTCTTGGCTCAAGAACCGCGGTTTCCCGCATGATCAGTTCGATGGTCGTCCGGTTATCGGAATCTGCAATACCTGGTCTGAGCTCACGCCCTGCAACTCACATTTCAGAACCATCGCAGAACATGTGCGTTGGGGCGTGCTGGACGCAGGCGGTTTTCCGCTCGAATTCCCCGTCATGTCGCTCGGCGAGACCATGCTGCGACCGACCGCCATGCTCTACCGCAACCTCGCCTCCATGGATGTGGAGGAATCGATCCGCGCCAACCCCCTCGACGGGGTCGTGTTGCTGATGGGCTGCGACAAGACAACGCCGGCGCTGCTGATGGGCGCCGCCAGCGTGGATCTGCCCACCATCGGTGTGTCCGGGGGTCCGATGTTGCGGGGCTTCTACAAGGGAAAGCATATCGGCTCGGGGACCAACACGATCTCCATGAGCGAGCAGTTGCGCTCCGGCCAGATCACCCTGGAGGATTTCTACGAGGCGGAAGCCTCGATGCACCGCTCGCAAGGGCATTGCATGACCATGGGCACTGCTTCGACTATGGCGTGCATGGTGGAAGCGCTCGGCGTCGGCCTGCCCGGCAATGCGGCCATCCCCGCTGTCGATGCCAGGCGCAATCTGCTGGCGCGGGAAGCCGGCCGTCGCATTGTCGAAATGGTGAAGCAGGACATCGTGCTGTCGCAGATCATGACACGCCAAGCCTTCGAGAACGCGATCCGCGTCAATGGAGGGATCGGCGGCTCGACCAATGCGGTCGTCCACCTCATCGCGATGGCCCGTCGCATCGGCGTCGAACTCAGCCTCGACGACTGGGATCGTCTCGGACGCGAGGTGCCCTGCCTCGTCGATCTGATGCCATCCGGCCGTTTTCTGATGGAGGATTTCTTCGAGGCCGGGGGCTTGCCGGTGGTCATCCGGGAGCTTGCCGACAAGGGCCTCATGAACAAGGACGCCATGACTGTCAATGGCCGCACGATCTGGGAGAACAATCAGGATGTGACGTGCTGGAACGACGAAGTCATTCACCCATTCGATGCACCGGTAAAGCCCAATGGCGGTATTGCTGTGCTGAGGGGCAATCTCGCACCCAACGGCGCCATTGTGAAACCGTCCGCGGCGTCCCCGCACCTGATGCGCCATACGGGCCGCGCGGTGGTGTTTGAGTCGATCGAGGATCTGCATGCCCRCATCAACGATGATGCGCTCGATATCGACGAGACCTGCGTGATGGTGCTGAAGAATTGCGGACCGAAGGGATATCCGGGAATGGCGGAAGTCGGCAACATGCCGTTACCTCCGAAAATTCTGAAGCGCGGAATCACCGACATGATCCGTATCTCGGACGCACGGATGTCAGGAACCGCCTACGGAACCGTGGTGCTTCACGCCGCGCCCGAAGCGGCGGCTGGCGGACCCCTCGCGCTCGTCGAGAACGGCGACCTGATCACCCTCGATGTCGAGGCGCGCAGCCTGCATCTGCACGTCGTCGACGCCGAACTCGATCGCCGCAAAGCTGCCTGGCAGGCGCCAACGGGCCACGGTGATCGCGGCTATGTGAAGCTTTATGTGGATCACGTGCTCCAGGCCGATGAGGGCGCGGATTTCGACTTTCTCGTCGGCAAGAGCGGCGCCGCTGTGCCGCGTGACAACCACTGAAACACGTCCGATCCGGAGACCGCCATGCCCGCTGCATCAGAACGTCCCTACAAGGGCGTCTTCCCCGTTGCGCCAACTCCCTTTCTGGAGAACGGCGACCTCGATCTCGAAGGCCAGCGCCGCGTGCTGGATTGCATGATCGACCAGGGTGTCGACGGGATTTGCATCCTGGCCAATTATTCGGAGCAGTTCCTCCTGACGGACGACGAGCGGGACAGGTTGACGGAGATGTGCCTCGCCCATGTGGGCGATCGTGTGCCAGTGATCGTCACCACCAGTCACTTCAGCACGCGCATCGCCGCGGAGCGTTCTCGCAAGGCGGCCGAAGCAGGCGCCCGCATGCTGATGTTGATGCCGCCCTATCACGGGGCAGGCTTGCGAGCGGATGAGAAGGGGATGACGGAGCATTTCGCGGGCGTCGCCGAAGCCGCCGGCATTCCCATCATGATTCAGGACGCGCCTTTGAGCGGCGTTCCCCTCTCGCCGTCATTTCTGGTCCGCCTGGCCCAGGACATTCCTCTCGTGCGCTACTTCAAGATCGAGGTCGCCGGAGCCGCCACCAAGCTGCGGAGCCTGATCGCGATCGGCGGTGATGCCATCGAAGGTCCGTTCGACGGTGAGGAATCGATCACGCTCATGGCGGATCTCGATGCCGGGGCGACAGGAACCATGTGCAGCGCGTTGCTGCCCGATCTGATCAAGCCGGTCGTCGAGCATCACCGCGGGGGAGAGCGCAAGGAGGCAGCGGCCGCCTACGCGCGCATCTTGCCCCTGATCAACTACGAGAACCGCCAATGCGGCCTACGCGCGGCGAAAACCGTGATGATGGAGGGAGGAGTCATTCGGAGCGATGTCGTCCGTCACCCACTCGAAGCGCTCCATCCTCAAACCCGTGCCGGCCTTCTGGAATTGGTCCGCGAACTGAACCCCATCGCACTCCATTGGGGCAAATGAACAGCTCCGAGTTAGCCGACGGGTGAGCGGCAGCCCCTCGTTGTCTGCCGTCTCCCGAAAAGCAGCCTAGGGAATTTCGTGCTGCCGGGTCTGACCGAACAGTGCTTTTGCCGCTTTCCATGTCGGGGCTATGAGATATTCGACAATCGGAATGAGAACGGCGCCAAGCGCGAGGCCGATCATCCCTGACCCCGTAGCCGCAACGGTCCACTCGATGAGGCCGGCGGCCGGTGGGAGGGCGTGCGCGGCGGCTTCCGCGATGGCCTGGATCGCGTGCGCGGGAAGGGGCAATCCGTGCAACTCCAGGCCATGCACGATGATGCCCCCGCCAACCCAGATCATCGCCGCTGTGCCCACAACGGCGAGGAATTTCAGGAAGTAAGGCATTCCCACGACCAGCGCCCGCCCCAACACACGCGCGGCTTGGCCAAAAAGGGAGCTCGAGTCGTTCCGCGCCAGCGCAAGGCCGAGGTCGTCCGCCTTCACGATAAAAGCAACCCCGCCATAGACCATGACGGTGATGCCGATTCCCACCACTGCAAGGACGACAGCCTGAAACCAAAAACTTCCCGCCGGCAAGGCGGCCAGCGTGATGGCCATGATCTCGGCGGACAAAATGAAGTCCGTCTTGATGGCGCCGGACACTTTCTCGTTTTCGAGGTCGTTGGGATCCGACGCGGCGGACCTTACATGCGCTTCGTGATTGTGCGCCTTGTCTGGCGAAATGGCCTCGAAGACTTTCTCGGTGCCCTCATAGCACAAGAAAGCCCCGCCGAGCATCAACAGGGGCGTAATCGCCCAGGGAGCGAAGATGCTAAGCGCCAGCGCCGCAGGCAGCAGGAAGAGCAATTTGTTGCGCAGGGATCCGACGGCGATCTTGCCAACAATGGGCAATTCCCGCGCCGCCGCGAACCCAACCACATAGCGCGGGGTGACAGCCGCGTCGTCGATGACGACACCCGCAGCCTTTACACCCGCTTTCGCCGCCTGCCCTGCCACATCGTCGAGGGAAGCGGCCGCGACCTTGGCAAGCGCGGCGACATCGTCGAGAAGGGCGATCAGTCCGATGCTCACAGGGTGTCCTTTGGCTCAGTCGCCTTGTCGGGAGCCTGAAAGGCGGAACGCTACCTTGTTGGCTTTCAAACGGTGGGAGCAGAAACGACGCAGCCCATCAAGTGATGAGGGCTCGGGTTAGTTCCGGGGAGACCGCACCGAAAACCGCCAGCTATCGAACATCAGCCTTGACCTTCCCATAATGGGAGGGTTTATCACCCAATCCGCATCGAGATTTCAAAGGACGATCCCGTGACGGACAAATACTCAAGCTTAAACCGTCCCAGCCATACCATGGTGATCGCCGTCGATGGAATGACGTGCGCTTCCTGTGTCGGGCGGGTCGAAAAAGCCGTTTCTGCCGTTCCCGGTGTTGAAGCCGTGTCTGTCAACCTCGCCACCGAACGTGCCCATGTGAGCGTCCGCGATGTTGGGCTGGCACCTGTCCTGGCCGCGATCCGGTCGGCTGGCTACGAGCCGCGCGAGGACAGCATCGATCTGGCGGTGGAACATATGACCTGCGCGTCCTGTGTCGGTCGCGTCGAGCGTGCGATCAAGGCTGTAGGGGGCGTGACCGAAGCCTCGGTCAATTTGGCGACGGAGCGCGCGCATGTGCGATACGCCGGAGGCGCCGACACGCTCGCGTCGATCATCGAGGCGACCGAAAAGGCCGGCTACCCATCGTCGCTCCTGACGTCGGATCGTGCTCGACGCGACGAGGAGGAGGCGCGGGCGGCCGAACTCGCCCGGTTGCGGCGAATGCTCACCCTTGCCGCTGCCGCGACCGTGCCGCTGCTGGTTTTCGAGATGGGTGCGCATCTGTTCGAGGGACTGCACCACTTCCTGTCGGCCAGCGTCGGTGAGCAGAATGTGCGGCTTCTGAGCTTCGTCTTCGCCAGCATCGTACAGTTTGGTCCCGGCCGTGTCTTTTACGCCAAAGGCTGGCCCGCCTTGCTGCGTGGGGCGCCCGACATGAATTCGCTGGTGATGATCGGCACCAGCACGGCCTACGGCTACTCCCTGGTCGCCACCTTCGCACCGTCTCTTCTGCCGGCGGGGATGGATTACACCTATTACGAGGCCGGTGCCGTCATCGTTACGCTCGTCCTCCTGGGGCGATTTCTCGAGGCGCGTGCAAAAGGCAGAACCGGCGATGCGATCCGTCGTCTCATGACGCTGCAGGCCAAAACCGCGCGGGTGATCCGCGATGGGCAGGAGCGGGATGTCCCTGCCGAGGCGGTCCGCGTCGGCGATGCGGTGGTGGTGCGGCCCGGCGAACGGGTGCCGGTTGATGGCGAGGTGATCTCGGGCTCGTCGTTCGTCGACGAATCCATGATCACCGGTGAGCCAATCCCCGCTCAAAAGAGCGCCGGGTCGGCAGTCGTGGGCGGGACGGTCAACAAGACAGGATCGTTCCAATTCCGCGCCGAGAAGGTCGGGGTCGATACTGTGCTGGCGCAGATCGTTCGCACGGTCGAGGCCGCGCAGGGAGCGAAACTGCCGATCCAGGCTCTTGTTGACAAGATCACTCTGTGGTTCGTCCCGGCCGTCATGGCGGCCGCTGCCATCACCTTCGCCCTCTGGCTCGTCCTCGGGCCCGAGCCGGCCTTGAGCTTTGCCTTGGCGAACGCCGTGGCGGTGCTGATCATTGCCTGCCCCTGCGCGATGGGATTGGCGACCCCGACCTCCATCATGGTGGGGACAGGCAAAGCTGCAGAACTCGGCATCCTGTTTCGCCGGGGCGAGGCGCTTCAAGCGCTGAGGAACGCAAAAATCGTCGCACTCGACAAGAYCGGTACCTTGACCATGGGCCGACCGGAGCTGACCGACATCGAATTGGCGGCAGATTTCAGCGAAGACGACGTGCTGACGCTGGTTGCATCGGTTGAAGCGCGCTCGGAGCATCCCATCGGCGAGGCGATCGTCTCCGCGGCACGCCATCGCGGACTCACATTGGCCGAGCCTGCCTCCTTTGAGGGAATTCCCGGTTTCGGTGTCGTTGCAAGGGTTAATGGTCGTGAAGTCGCGGTCGGCGCGGACCGGCTCATGACCCAGCGCGGATATGATGTCGGTGCATTTTCACCGGTGGCGGAACGGTTTTCCGCTCAAGGAAAATCTCCCCTTTACGCTGCCGTTGACGGCCGTCTCGCGGCGATCCTCGCGGTTGCGGATCCCATCAAGGAAACGACCCCGGACGCGCTGAGGGCACTTCGCGCATTGGGGCTGCGCATCGTGATGATCACCGGCGACAATCGTCGGACAGCTGCGGCCATCGCCAGGATGCTCGATGTGGACGAGGTCATGGCAGAGGTGCTGCCGACCGACAAGGCCGCGGCCGTCCAACGTTTGCAGCAAGGCGGGGTTGCAGTTGCCTTCGTGGGTGATGGAATCAACGACGCGCCCGCGCTCGCCCAGGCGGATGTCGGCCTCGCCATCGGCACCGGAACTGACATCGCCATCGAGAGCGCCGACGTTGTGCTGATGTCGGGCGACCTCCGTAACGTGCCGAACGCCATCGGCCTCTCGCAAGCCACCATCCGCAATATCTCGCAAAACCTGTTCTGGGCTTTCGCCTACAATGCGGTCCTCATCCCGGTTGCGGCAGGTGCGCTCTATCCGTTGCTCGGGATCCTGCTGTCGCCGATGGTCGCTGGCCTCGCCATGGCATTCTCGAGCGTCAGCGTGGTGAGCAATGCTTTGCGGCTTCGGCGCTTCACTCCGCCGCTGCGAACGGGCGAGGAGCGCGCGAACGGACTTCGCGCCATTCCAGCCGAGTAATGTTGTGCAAGTCATTTCAAGTCGCCGTGCGCAAGCCATTTTATCGAGAGGCCGGAAGGATCGAACATGAACATCGGTGAAGCAGCTCGGGCGTCGGGCCTTTCGGCCAAGATGGTTCGGTATTATGAGAGCATCGGCCTGATTCGACCCGCACTCAGGACCGAGAGCGGCTATCGCGTCTACGGCGAGGACGACATCCACACCCTCCGGTTCATCCGCCGCGCACGCGGGCTCGGTTTCTCGATCGAGGAAACATCCGAATTGCTGACTCTCTGGCGCGACAAGACCCGCGCGAGCGCGGATGTCAAATCATTCGCACTCAAACACGTGCGGGAACTCGAGGCCAAGATCGAGGAACTTCAGGCGATGTGCCGCACCCTGACGCATCTGGCCGGGCATTGCCACGGTGACGAGCGACCGGAATGCCCCATCCTCGACGACATGGCGAAGCTCTCGCCTAACGGCGAGCGTGGCCCCAGCCGCGGAGCAATAAAACGCCGCGGGCCTTCACCTTCCAGCCGCGCGTAGGGAGCGCGGGCCGACTGCGGGTCTGTCGCATTCCGTTGTTTTGCCGCTTTCTGTCCCGCCCCAGCCCGCGCCAGAATGGCGAACGCGCCGCTATCCTCTACTGTTCTTCCGCTACGGCAGAGACGGCTTGACAGTCTCCCGTGACTGAACAAACATGTCATCAATAAGACAAATGTGCACGGGAGGCACTCTATGGTCGGGTTGACACGTCGACAGGTTGCGGGCGGGCTTCTGGGGGCTTCGGTTTTGCCGTCCTTTGGCGCTTACGCCCAGGCCAAGAAACTCACGCTCTACATGGGGCCGCCGGAGCCGACCTGCGTCGCGCTGACTGGGGCTTTCGAGAAGAAGACCGGCATCTCGTCCACCATGCTGCGGCTCTCGGCAGGCGAGGCGGTCAACCGGATCCGCGCAGAGAAGAACAAGCCGCAGGCGAGCGTGCTCTACGGCATTGGACTGCCGTCGATGATGACGTTGAAGGCTGACGGTCTCTTGCAGCCCTACAAGCCGGCGGGCCTCGATGACATACCGGCGAAATATGTCGATCCGGAAGGCTATTGGACCGGAATCGACGTGGACTTCATCGGCTTCGCGACCAACAAGAAGTTTCTAGAAGAGAAAGGTCTGAAGGCACCCACGAGCTGGGAAGACCTGACACGTCCCGAATATGCCGGCCAGATCTGCCTCGGCAGCCCCGCCACCTCCGGCACTGGCTACACCTTCCTCACAACGATCCTGCAGGTGATGGGTGAGGAAAAGGGCTGGGACTACCTGAAGCGTTTCAACGCCAACGTGTCGCAATACACGCGCTCTGGAATCGGTCCGACCCAACTCGTCGGACGAGGCGAGGTCGGCATCGGAATCCTCTTCGCACATGATATTCTCGGAAGCATCCACAAGGGCTTCCCGATCGAGATGACTTTGCCGCAGGAAGGAACAGGCTACGATCTGTTCTGCGCGGTCATGCTCAAGGATGCGCCGGAGCCGGAGGCCGCGAAAGCCTTTCTCGATTGGGCCGTCACACCCGAATCGCAGGAGCTCCTGGCGGCATCGGAATATTTTGACGTTCCGACGAACAAGAAGGCGAAAGTCCACGATCTCGTGAAGCCCTTCGGCAACGCCAAGCTCATCGATTTCGACTTCAAATGGGCCGGTAACTCGGAGACGCGGCAGGCCATCATCGCGCGGTTCCAGAGCGAGATCCTCGCCGGAAGGAAATAACCACCATGTCTTCGATCGCGCTTGCGAGCGTGACCGGGAACAAACACAGCCGGGATTGGACGCTGTACGTCCTCTACCCGGTTGTGGCTGTGTTTCTCTTGGTCTTCACCGCCTATCCGATGATCGACCTGTTCGCCCGCGCGTTCGTGGTCGATGGGCGCGTTTCGCTGGCAACCTTAAGCGCCATCGTGGCCGACCCATTCAACCGGAAGGTCTTCTGGAACACCCTCCTGCTCGGCGGGACGGTCGCGATCCTCGGCACCATTCTTGCCACGCTCTATGCCTATGCGATGACGCGCGTGGCCATTCCAGGCAAGTCGGTTTGGCATTTCTTTGCATTGCTACCGACCATTTCGCCGCCAATCCTGATGGCGCTCGGGCTGATCTTGCTCTATGGCCGCCGGGGGCTGATCACCAACGAGCTGCTCGGCATCCAGACAACCGGGCTCTACGGTTTCAAGGGCCTGGTGATAGCCCAGCTCATCTCTTATTTTCCTTTCGCCTATCTCCTCATGCTCAATCTCTTCCGCGGCCTCGATGCCTCTCTGGAGGAGGCGGCGGCGACCATGGGTGCGAATGGATGGCGGGTGTTGACGACGATCAGTCTGCCGCTGCTGGTGCCGGGCCTCGCCGGCTCGGCGCTCCTCATGCTCAGCTACTCCTTTGCCGATCTCGGCAACCCGCTGTTGCTCGGCGGTGATTTTCCGGTGATGTCTTCCCAGATCTATCAGACCATCATTGGCATGTACGATATCCCGCAAGGCGCGGCGCTCGCGGTGCTGCTTCTTATCCCGGCGGTCTTGATGTTCTTCGCGCATAAGGCCCTGTCGGCCCGCACGTCGTTCGCGACGGTCGGTGCGAAAGGGTCAAGCCGCCACCGCGAGATCCGCCATCGTGGCGTCCAGGCTGCCGCCCTCCTGTTCGTCGGAACGATCACGCTCGTCATCTGTCTCCAATATGCGACGGTCATCGCGGGCGCGACGACGCAATTGTTCGGGATCAACTATACGTTCACCACCAAGCACTTCGTTGCCGCCTTGACAAAATCGCGCGGGGCCCTCCTCGATACCCTCACTCTCGGCATCATCGCGTCCCTCCTGTCGGTCGTCCTTGGGCTCGTGATCGCCTGGATCGTCGCCAGAAGCCGGGTTCACGGTCGATCATTGCTGGATTTCGTCGCCAACCTGCCGCTTGCGATTCCCGGCACCGTCATCGGTCTCGCGTTCGGTCTGGCGTTCAACGGTCCGCCCCTGATGCTGACCGGGACAGCACTCATCATTATCGTGGCCTTCGCGGTGCGGACCTTGCCGTATGGCATCCGCTCCGGTGTCGCTGCCCTCGATCAGATCAACCGATCGCTCGACGAAGCCTCGACGACCATGGGTGCCACATCCGGACAGACGCTGTGGCGAATCCTACTGCCTCTCGTGCGACCCGCGTTGCTTGCCGGCATGATCTTTTCGTTCACCCGAAGCGTGACGACCTTAAGCGCGGTCATCTTCGTTGTGTCGCCTCATTGGTCCCTCGTGACGCCGACGATCCTGTCTCAGATGGATCGGGGCGATGTGGGCGAGGCGGCTGCGCTCAGCGTCATCGTCGTGCTGATGGTGCTGCTCGTCATCCACGGCGTCCCCAGGCTGCTCGGCCGCGACTGGCGCGAAGCGCGATAGGAACACATCATGGATATCGCACCAGCCAAGGCTCTCTCCATCCAGGGTCTCAACAAGTCATATCGAATCGGTCGCGGGCGCCGCCTCCCCGTGGTGACCGATTTTGATCTCGATCTGGCACCCGGCGAGTTCGTCACTCTCCTTGGGCCGTCCGGCTGCGGCAAGACGACGGTTCTTCGAACGCTCGCGGGCTTGGAGGAGTTCGAGGAAGGGGAGATCCTGCTCGATTCTCGATCGATCGCGAGATTGCCGGCCCACCATCGCCGCATCGGTCTCGTTTTTCAGAATTACGCCTTGTTTCCCCACATGAGTGTGTTCGAGAACGTGGCTTATTCGCTGCGGCTTCGCCGCGTCCCGGATGTGCAAATCCGGGAGGATGTAGCGGGCGCGCTTTCTGCCGTAGGCCTCGATGAATATGGCCCCAGATTGCCCGGGCAATTGTCCGGAGGGCAGCAGCAGCGTGTCGCAGTGGCCCGTGCGCTCGTCATGAAACCGGATCTTCTGCTGTTTGACGAACCCCTGTCGAATCTGGACGCCAAGCTGAGGGTTCAGGTACGGTCGGAACTGCGCCGGTTGCAGCGCCGGCTTGGCACGACGGCCCTCTTCGTGACGCACGATCAGGATGAAGCCATGAGCCTGTCGGATCGCATCGCCGTCATGCGCGCGGGAAAGATCGAGCAGATCGGTCCCCCTGAGGAAATCTACGCGAGGCCCGCCACCTTGTTCGTGGCGCAGTTCGTCGGAAAGGTGAATGCGCTCCCGGCCCATGTCGCCGCTTTCGAGGCCGGCATTGCCACCGTGGTTGTCCTCGGCCAGACGCTGCGTGTACCGGCAGCGCAAGAACCGGAGCAGGCGGACATGCTGGCCCTGGTGCGGCCGGAGGCCGTCATCCTGCGCCCGCCGGAGACCGGTGGGCTGCTGGGGCAGGTGGAAGAGGTGGAGTATCTGGGGGACCAGACCGAATATCGTATTCGCGTCGGACCCACGTTGGTCACTGCCGTCCGCTCGGCGCTCGGCAAAAGTTGGAAGATCAACGAAGGCGATGGCGTGGCAATCGATTTCACCGCGGACGCAATCCACATCCTGCCCCGCGAAGGTAATCTGCCCGCCTGATCTTCATCAGGAAACGACAAGGCGAACATTCCTCATGAGTGCCGTTCAACCGCAATTCGATCGTGTGATCATTCTCGTTCTCGACGCGCTCGGGCTCGGGGCGATGCCCGATGTCCATCTGGTGCGGCCGAACGATGTCGGGTCGAACACCTTGCGCCATGTCGTCGAGGCCGTCGGCGGCCTCTCGCTTCCCAATCTCGAACGCCTGGGTCTCGGGACGATTGCGCCTCAGTCGGGCCTTCGCATCGATACTCATCCCATCGCGGTCCATAGCGTCTGTTCGTTGGGCTACAAGGGCGCCGATACCTATCTCGGACACCAGGTCATCATGGGCTCACGTGTGCCCGACATGCCCGAAGAATTGTTCGAAGCGGTCCGGGACGATGTCGCAGCCGCTTTGCGTCGGCATGGTCACCATGTCGCGCCGGCAGGCGAAGGGCTCGCGGCACTGTTCGTCGACGGCCGGATGATCTGTGGCGACAATCTGGAGAGCGATCCGTACCAGACCTATCACTGCGTCGGATCGATCGAGGACCAATCCTACGACGAGATCGTCGCGGTCGGGGAAATCCTGCGTTCCGTCGCGCGGGTGCGCAGGGTGGTTGCCATGGGCGGATACGGCTTCAAGGCAGCCGACATACGCCGCTGCACGGAGCACAGACCGACGGGTCAATGCGGCGTCAACAACGTGGCTCTCGGCCTCTATACGAGCAACTACGTGGTACGGCATTTGACGAGCGGCACCAATCCGAACGTGCAGGTTCCGACGATTCTCAAGAAAGCCGGGTTCGAGGTGGAACTGATCGGGAAAGTCGCCGATGTGATCACCTGCGAGGGTGCGCATAAGGAGCCCCATGTCCTGACCCAACCTGTCCTCGACGCCACCTATGCGTCGCTGGCGCGGGTAAGGCGCGGTCTTGTGGCGATCAACATTCAGGAGACCGATCTTGCGGGGCACGACGAGAGCGCTGAGCGGTACGCTTCATGCCTGCGCCTGTCCGACCAGGGCATCGGGCGCATCATGGGCATGCTCGGCCCGCGCGATCTCCTGATCGTCACCGGCGATCACGGCAATGACCCGACTATCGGCCACGACAAGCACACGCGGGAGTTCACTCCTCTCCTGGTCTGGACTCCAAACATAAAGCCGCGCGGAATTTTCATGCGTGAGAGTCTTGCGGATATTGCCGCGACGGTGGCGGATATCTTCGACGTCGACGCGCCGGAGATCGGCACCAGCTTCCGTGATGAGATAGAATTGGTGTGATCGAATTCGACCGGGTGGCAGGTGGAGTACGCCAACCGGGTACCGTGAATGATGTCCGGATTCGCCGAAATCCGAAGGACCGATCGACGACGCAATAGGAAAACCGCTACTTATCAGGCGGAACGAACTTAACTATTTGGCGTTCTCGATGCTCACAAACTGACCATTGGAGCATCACTAAATGAAACAGGTCCTTGCCGCCGCCGTTCTTTGTTTGACCGCGGGTGCAGCACTCGCGCAGGCCGGCTCGCCTCCTGCCAACGCCAACCCCAACACTCCCGCAGTCGCGACGCCGAGCACAGACAAGCCGGCCGCTCCAGCCGCAGGTGCCAACAGCTTCACCGAGGCACAGGCAAAGTCGCGGATCGAGGCGGCAGGTTATGCGAGCGTCTCGGCGCTCGTCAAAGACAAGGACGGTGTGTGGCGCGGAAAAGCCTCCAAGTCAGGCAAGTCTCACGAGGTAAGCCTCGACTATCAGGGCAACGTTTTCGCCAAGTAATTGCCGAACCCGTACATATCAAAGGACTCCATTCCATGACCAAGACCGTCTCGGCTCTCTACGACACCTATGATGCCGCTTCCGCCGCCGTAAACGCCCTCGAGGCCGCCGGCATCACTCATTCTGATATCAGCATCGTCGCAAACAACTCGGATAACTGGCACAAGAGCCACGACGTTTCCGAGGCTGCCGATGACGCCGGCAAGGGCGCTGGGATCGGCGCTGCCGTCGGTGGCGTCGGCGGACTTCTGACCGGTCTCGGCTTGATGGCGATTCCGGGCGTTGGCCCCGTCGTCGCAGCAGGCTGGCTCGCAGCGACGGCCGTCGGCGCGGCAGCGGGCGCCGCGGTCGGTGGCGCCGCGGGTGGCATTGTCGGCGCCCTGACGGACGCAGGTGTTCCTGAGAACGATGCGCACGTCTATGCCGAAGGGGTGCGGCGCGGTGGAACGCTCGTGACTGCTAAGGTCGACGATGCGCGCGCCAGCGAAGCACAGTCCATTCTGCAGCGTCACAAGTCCGTGGACATGAGTGCGCGCGGCGAGGCCTACCGTCAGGCCGGCTGGTCCCGTTTCGACGCCAATGCGCCGGTCTATTCTCCCGACGAAGTCATCAGAGAGCGTAGCCGTTATACGAATCTCTGATCAACGTCCGGATATGGGGCCTTCGGAAACGGAGGCCCCATATTCTGTCGGGCACCAATCGATCCAGCAAAGGGTGCGTCCTTAGCGCCTAAAGCTTTGGATGCCCTGAAGTTGCGCCTCGGCCTGCATTTCATTATCCGCTTGAGCAATCCCGGGGGTAAATCTGCCCCGCTGCTTGATATGCTCGCGAATGACCCTTGATCTTATAACTCTCGGTGTGGTGTTTCTCCTCATAACGACGGTTTTGGGAGCCCTGCTGATTTTCTCCTGGTCTCTCAGCCGAGACGTGGATGCGCTCGCCTGGTGGGGCACATCCCTGTTGCTGGTTGCGATTGCAATGGGCATGGTCACAACTGGGGGAAAGCCATCCGCCCTGAACCTGCTTATCGCAAACACCTTCATGGCGTTTGCCTATAGTGTGCTCTATTCAGGTTGCCGCTCGTTCAACGGAAGAACTGTCAAGCTGCTCGCATTGATCGGCGGACCTGTTCTCTGGTGCCTTGTATTCCCGTTGATCTCCGGAAATTCTGGCGCACGCCTGGCGGTCATGTCGGCAATCGCGGCCCTCTATTCCGGTTTGTCGGCATGGGAGCTTTGGCGTCATGCCCGTCAAAAATTGACGTCCCAGGTTCTTCTGATTGGGCTCCTGTGCGCTCTCGCCGTGTTCAATGGCTTCCGCGGGACGTTGGGATTCTCCCTCACCCATGTCTTCTGGATCGATGCGTTCGCGACTCGGTGGTCATCCCACATGGCGCTCACCCTCGTGGCGCTGATCCCCGCAATAGCCTTCGTCTTTCTGTCGCTCGCCAAGGAGCAGAGTGAATTCGAAAACAAGCAAGCGGCATTGGTCGATCCACTGACGGGAATTCCAAACCGTCGGGCCTTCTTCCGGGATGCGGCCACGATCATTTCCCGAGCCGGCAACGGACCGGTCAGCTGCATGGTATTCGACCTCGACGGCTTCAAGAACCTCAATGACAATTTCGGTCATGACATCGGCGACACTGTCCTGGTCGTTTTTGGCCGCCTCTTGGCCGACCATCTCCCCGAAGGGGCATTCGGCAGAATGGGCGGCGAGGAATTTGCCGCCATCACGCCCTTGTCCGAGGAAGCTGCTCAGGCTTTAGCCGATTCGATCAGGCGATCCTTCGCTTCCACGGGGATTATCGCACGAGGCTTACCCGTCGGCGCCACAGTGAGCGTCGGCTGCGCCACGGCGCGCAACGCAACGGCTCAGCAACTCATTCAACAGGCGGACCTCGCCCTCTATCGCGCAAAGGCCAGCGGCCGCAACCGTGTGATTTCATTCAGGGCAGCCAGAACCGACCAGAGCTCCCCAATCGGCGATTAGGCCGACGACAACCGTGAATCATTCCGCCTCACCGTCAGGCTGCGACGGAGGCAGCGCCTTTGAGCTCCAGCATTTCGCGGACCTCACTCGGCGTCGCGACGCGGTGCCCGAGTTCTTCGACGAGGTTGCGGATCTTGCGGACCTGCTCTGCATTGCTGGCCGCCAGTTTTCCGCGCTCGATCATGAGGTTGTCCTCGAGTCCGACGCGGACATTGCCGCCGAGGATCACGCCCATCGTTCCCAACGGGAACTGATGGCGGCCCGCAGCGAGCACAGAGAAGTGATAGTCCGTGCCAAGCAGTCGATCCGCCGTCGCCTTCATGTGCATGAGCTGCTCCGGCGCCGGGTCAATGCCGCCAAGAACTCCAAGGACGAATTGAAGGAAGACAGGACTCTTCAGCAATCCGCGCTTCCGATAGAACGCCACCGTCTGGATGTGCCCGACATCGTAGCATTCGAGTTCGAAGCGGACGCCCTGTTGGCCACCCAGCTCGGCCAGGATCGACTCGATATCGCCAAACGTATTTTGAAAGACGATGTTGCGCGTCGCTTCCAGGAATTTCGGCTCCCAATCGTGCCGCCATTCGGTTTGGCGCTCGGCCATGGGGAACAGCCCGAAATTAAGCGAGCCCATGTTGAGTGAGCACATCTCGGGCTTGAGGAGGCGGGCGGCCGCAAGCCGCTCGTCGAGCGTCATGCGGGAGCTTCCGCCGGTCGAGATGTTCAGAACCGCGTCCGTCTCTTTGGCGATCGCCGAGAGAATCTGGCGGAAGAGTTCCGGGTCAGACGAGGGGATGCCGGTCTGCGGATCCCGCGCGTGAAGGTGGATGATGGCCGCCCCGGCCTTGGCGGCGTCGATGGCCTGCCGGGCAATCTCCTGCGGTGTGACCGGCAGGTGAGGGCTCATCGTAGGAGTGTGAATGGAGCCGGTAATGGCGCAGGTGATGATGACGGGCTTGCTCATGCGGCGGCTCCGAAGTCGAGACCTGATTCCTTCGCGAAGACGTCGAGGCTCTCGGTGAGAATCTCCATGATCTCGTCGATCTGCTCATCGGTGGTGATGAGGGGAGGGCAGACGAGGAAATGATCCCCGATGCGGCCTCCGCGTGTGCGTCGCGAATAAATGATGAGACCCCGGTCATACGCGATATCGACCAGACGGTTATGAGCGTTGAGGTCAACCGGAAGAGGCGCCATCGTATCGCGATCGGCGACAAGCTCGAATGCCAGCAAGAGTCCCTTACCGCGCACGTCGCCGATGAAACTGTAGCGTTGCATCAATCTCTCAAGCCTTGCCTTGAGTTTGGCTCCCTGCTCCCTCGCGGCTTCGATAAGACCGAGCCGGTCGATTTCGCCGAGCACTGCGAGCCCGGCAGCACATGCCAGGGGATTCCCCGCATAGGTGAAGCCGTGAACGAAGCCGCCGTTGTCGATCACCGCGTCGGCGATGCGCCGGTCTGCCACCATGGCGCCGAGCGGCACATAGCCTGCGCCAAACCCCTTGGAGAAAGCGATTAGATCCGGTCGCAGATTCCAATGTTCAGTGGCGAGATACTTGCCCGTGCGTCCGGCGCCACTCATGACCTCGTCGGATATCAGCAGGATGCCGAACTCGTCGCAGATCCGCCGGATCTCCGCATAGTAGCTGTCGGGCGCCACCAGCGCGCCCGTCGAGGCGCCGCCGACAGGTTCCATGATGAAGGCGAGAACGGTCTCGGGTCCCTGCCGGAGAATCTCGTCGCGCAGATAGCGCGCATATTTGAGGCCACGCTCGCTATCGCTCAGCGTATCGCGGTCGAGATAGCAGGTCGGGGCGGGAATCTTCGGCATTTCCCGCATCATGGGCGAGAACGGCGCACTCATGAGGGACATGCCGGTGACGCTGAGCGCTCCAAGACTCGACCCGTGATAGGAGGGGAAGCGAGAGATCACTTTCCAGCGCGACGCCTGACCGACCGCGATGGCATATTGCCGTGCCAGCTTCAGGCAACTCTCAACGGCCTCCGATCCGCCCGAGACGAAAAAGACGCGATCGAGCCCGTCCGGCATCCGGTCCGAAATCCGGCGCGCAAATTCTTCGGCGGGTTCGTTTTCGAAATGCAGGCGATAGCCGAAGGTGGATTTCTCCATCTGCCGACGCATGGCTTCGAGGACGACCGGGTTGGAGTGGCCGATATTGGACACCATCGCGCCGCTTGATCCGTCGAGATAGCGCTTTCCCGTCACGTCCCACATGTAGACGCCCTCGGCTCGGTCGAGGAGAGGGCGGCGCAGCCGTGTCTGGTAGAACAGATTGGACATCTCGATCGATCCTAGATTCCGGGTCTTGGGTCTGTCAGGCTGATCTTAGAAGCAAGTCGTAGACGATCAAATGGTTAAACTACGTATTGCGCTCTGTCGTTCTTATAGTAATTCTTAAATTTGCGCTGATTTATTTATACAATTCATCCTGGTGCAGCTATTTTTTATTCAAAACATTGACCAATATGTAATATACGGAGAAGCGCGGGCGCGCCAACCCGGGCCTCGTTCGCCGATTAACAAACATGGCTCGACATGAATGAGCAAATAAATAGGATGAACGCTTGGCATTCAAAAAAAGAATGGTCGGGCACAATGAGGGGACGGGCGCACCGATTCGTATGGGACATGGACTGGAACCTGTTGAGGACCTTCATGGTCATCGTGCAGGAGAAAGGCATCACGTCGGCGGGCGAGAAACTGAGGCTGAAACAGCCGACCATCAGCAACGCGCTCCGGCGCCTCGAGGGGCATTTCGATTGCCGGCTTATCGAGCGTCGTCCCGGAATTTTCGAGATCACACCCGCCGGACAGCGGCTCTACGCGGAATGCGTCGCTCTCTTCGATGCTGTATCGGGCCTGCATACCCTCGTCCATGATCAACCGGATGAGGTCACCGGTCGGATCGAGATGGCATTCGCAAGCCACGTGGTATGTCCGCTGCTCGATGACATTCTGGCGGAGTTCCACCGCGATCATCCGCGCGTGACGTTCGGAACGTCCGTGTTGTCGAGTCAGGAGGTGATCACTTCGGTGGCCCGAAAAGACGCCGCCCTCGGGGTCTGCCTGATGCATGAGCGCCACCCGAAACTCGAATTCCAACCGCTCTATCGCGAAAGTTTCGGCTATTTCTGCGGACGTCAGCACCGCTTGTTCGGCAAGAAGAGGCTGAACGTCTGGGACTTGCGCACCGAGGCCTATGTGTCGTTCAAGACGGACCAGATGGCCGATGCCCTGTGGCCCATCGCGATGCTGCGGCAGCAGGAGGAATTTTCGGGCCCGATCATCGGCACGTCTTCGCATCTCGAGGAGGTGAAGCGTCTGATCATCGCCGGATTCGGCTTTGGTCCCCTGCCGATCCACGTGGTCGAGGATGACGTCCGCAAGGGCCTTCTCTGGCGGCTTCCGCCTTACGAGAAGCCGCCCGAGATCAACGTCTATCTCACCTTCGATCCCATAGCCCGGCGAACGCGCGCCGAGGCGCTCCTGCTGGAGCGACTGCTGGCGAAAATCGAGCAGACGCCGCTGGATCAGCGAACTTACCCCAGTAAGGCCGCGTAGGCCACCGTCGTGGAGAGGTAGGCCCCTCATTTAGAAAGCACAGACTTATGGATGCTCCCTTGATCCTGGTGCGTGAGACCGTTCGCGACGAATGGATCGATTTTAACGGGCACATGACGAACGCGGCCTATGTGGCGGCGTTCGACATTGCCTCGGTGGCGCTTCTGCACCGCGTGGGAATCGACCCGGAATATCGCGCGCGGGCACGATGCTCCACCTTTGCGCTCGAATTGCACACGGTCTTTCATCGAGAACTTGCCGCGGGATCACCTTTCCTGATCGAGACACGTGCCCTCGCATTCGACGCGAAGCGCGTTCACATCTTCCATCAGATCAAACATGAGAAGGAAAACTTCCTCGCGGCGAGCTTTGAGGTGGTGACGATCCATGTCGATCTCGACAAGCGGCGCTCGAGCCCGTTTCCGACGGAAGTCCTCGAGCGATTGAAGACTGAGCGGAGCGCGTCGGACAGGCTTGCATGGCCGGAATTTGCGAGCCGTAAGGTCGGGTTGAGGTGATCGGGCACCCGCGCAGACCAGGGCTTTGTAACAAGATTGCCGGTACTTTGCGCGAAGAACGAAATGGGAGCATCATGTGCGTTCCTCTCGCATCGACAGCGCATTCATCAAACTTATCAAACTTATTCCGAATATCTATTTGCGAAATGATGCCCGGGTCCCTCTTCTAAGGCGCTGTATAAATGGTCACGTCCGGCCGGTGTCCCGAAGGCCGGCAAACCACCGAAAACGTGGGAATCGGGGCTGGAGGTAGCGATGTTTAATTTTTCGTCACGTTGTTTCGGTGCGGGCCTGACGGTCGCGCTGCTGCTCACATCGGCCGTAGCGCAGGCCGACTCCCTGGCCGACGTCAAGAAGAGCGGCGAATTGAGCGCGGCCATGAGCGGAGCCTATCCACCTTTCAACTTCATCGATTCGACCACCAACAAAGTCGTCGGCTTCGACGCGTCGATCGCGGAAGCGATTGCGGAACGTCTCGGCGTGAAAGCGAAAATCGTGACGACTGCCTGGGACGGTATTATCGCGGGCCTTCTCGCGAGCAAGTACGATTCCATCGTCGGCAGCATGACGATCACGCCGGAGCGCGAAAAAGCGGTCGATTTCGTGGGCCCGTATTACCACGCTGGTCGCGGCGTGTTTGTCGCGGATGGTTCCGCCATCAAGAGCCTGGGCGACATCAAGGGTAAGACGGTCGGTGTGACGCTCGGTGAGACTCATGAAAAGTGGGCCCGGCAGCAGGAAGGCTGGACCATCAAGACCTATAAAGGCCTGCCCGAGCTTCTCCTCGAACTGAAGACGGGACGTGTCGATGCCATCATCGCCGACAACGTCGCAGTCTTGGTCGCGGCCAAGAACAGCGGCGACAAGGTCGCGCAACTGGCAACGCCCGGCATCGAAGGCGGAAGCGTCGGCATCGGCATTGCCATTCGGAAAGACAATCCCGAGCTGAAAGCCGCCATGCAGAAGGCTCTGGACGATATCATGAAAGATGGGACATACGAGAAGATCTCCCAGAAATGGATCGGTCGCGATATTCGTTGACCGATTACGAATCGCGTCGGACCTCGGGGCCCCTCGCCCCGGGGTCTTCGTTCAATTCTAGCCTCGCATCCAGGAGCGGCTCATGGATTTCGGTCTGATCGCCCGCGTCGTTCCATTCTTTCTGGAGGCTGCGGTCGTCACGATCGAACTGTCGCTGCTGTCGCTTGCACTCGGCCTTCTGGTGGCAGCGCTCATCGCAGGCGCACGTTTATCCGGTTCGCGATTCTTGCGGATGTTCGGTGCATTCTACGTCAGTGTCATAAGGGGCACGCCCTGTCTGATCCAGCTCTTCCTCCTGTATTTCGGCGGGCCGCAGATCGGCATCCACCTGAGCCCCTTCGCGGCGGGTGCGATCGGGCTGGGGTTCAACATCGGCGCCTACATGTCCGAAGCGATGAGGGGCGCGATTCTGGCCGTCGATCGCGGACAGGCGGAGGCATCGCGGGTTCTTGGATTCAGTCACTACCAGACGATGCGCATCGTTGTGCTGCCGCAAGCCGCGAAGCTCATGATCAGGCCGCTTGGCGTGAACGCCGTGGCGCTCGTGAAGGGTACGGCGCTCGTCTCCACCATATCAATGGTCGAGTTGACCTACACGGCGCAACGCCTCATCGGATCGACTTACAAGCCCTTCGAAATTTTTGCCGTCGCGGCGCTCTTCTATATGGCAATCATCCTCGCCTTGTCGAAGTTCGTGGACCTCCTCGACCGCCGCTACGCAGCGGCGTGACGGAGACATAGCCATGCAGGGTTTGGATTTCAGCGTCGTTTGGCCATATCTCGGTATCATCTGGACCGGGGTGGTGTGGACGGCAATCATCACCGTCTGCGCGTCGGCCGTGAGCGTGATCGGCGGGATCGCGCTTGCGGTGGCGGTACTGTATGGCCCGCGGCTGGTCACGTATCCGGTTCGCCTTTTCAGCTGGGTGTTCATGGGGACGCCCCTGCTCTTGCAGCTGTATCTCATCTATTTCGGACTGGTGCAGATCGGCATCGACATCCCCGCTCTGGTGGCGGGTATCATCGGACTGGGCTTGCACTTCGCCGTCTATAACGCCGACATTCTCCGGGCGGGTATTCTCGCGGTCGATGTCGGGCAGACGGAGGGCGCGCGAACGATCGGCTTCTCGCGCTGGCAGACGCTCAGGTTTGTGGTCGTTCCCCAGGCCATTCTCAACACGGCACCGCCGATCGGCAACAATCTGATCGCGCTTCTCAAGGAATCGGCGATCGTCTCTGTCATCGGCGTGGCGGAGCTCGTGCATTCGTCGCAATTGGCCATCAGCGAGACGTACCGTCCGTTCGAGTTCTATGTTGTTGCAGCGGCACTGTATTACGTCCTCAATCTGGCGCTTGAAGGCATCCTCAAGTTCGTCGAAACAAGAGTGGAGGCCACCCGATGAACGCGGTGGAGAATTACGAAGGCGCGACCACGCGTCCGATGGTGCAAGTCATCGATGCGCACAAGTCCTTCGGCTCGGTCGAGATCCTCAAGGGCATCAACCTCTCGGTGGAAAAAGGGCAGATCGTTGCGATTATCGGACCGAGCGGATCGGGCAAGAGTACCCTGTTGAGATCCATCAACCATCTGGAAAAGCTCGACAAGGGGGAGGTCTGGGTCGACGGCGTGCTGGTGAACCGGCCGCTCGGCGGCCGCGCATTCGAGCAGCACATCAACAAGGTGCGCCAGCGCATGGGGATGGTTTTCCAGCAGTTCAACCTTTTCCCTCACATGACGGTTGGCGAGAATGTCACCGCCGGCCCAATCCGGCTGCGGAAAATGACGGCCGCGCAAGCCCGCGATCTTGCCATGGAGTTGCTGGGTAAGGTCGGACTTCAGGAAAAGTACGATGCGTATCCGGCCCGGCTCTCCGGGGGTCAGAAGCAGCGAGCCGCTATCGCGCGGGCCCTTGCGATGGAGCCGTCGGTCATGCTGTTCGACGAAGCGACGTCTGCGCTTGATCCCGAACTGGTCGATGAAGTCAATCTCGTCATGAAGAAGCTCGCCCAGGAGCATATGACGATGATCATCGTCACGCACGAAATGCGCTTCGCCAGCGAGGTTGCGGACCGGGTGCTCTTCATGGATGGGGGCGTGGTGGTCGAGGAGGGACCGCCGGACCAGATTTTCACCAATCCGCAGATGGACCGGACACGCGCCTTCCTCAAGAAATACCTCACGACCTGAGGAATGGCCGCGTACGAACCGGTCGGCGCGGGCAGCGGTACAAACAGGAATTCACCCGATGGCAGGCAACAGCTTTCCCGATTTCGGACTCACTCACGAGGAGCGGCGCCGTGCCGTGCTCGGACATTATTACGAACAGCCCGGCATGGACGGCGCACGCGGCGAGATCTGGTGCTACACGGATCGCTTCTCGTATCGCGCAGGCGACACGATCACGTTGTTCGTCAGCGCATCCGCGGAGCGCTACCGGCTCGATATCGTGCGGGATGGTGGCGTGGAAACGCCCGTGGCAACCGTCGAAGGCTTGAGCGCGACCTGGCAGGATACGCCGGACCAGTGTTCCGTATTGGGTTGCGGCTGGCAGAGCTCGCATTCCTTTCGCATCCCGATGGATTGGAGTTCGGGCGCGTACCGCATCACGCTGACGGCTGAGGGACGCGACGGGCGCTTGATCCGATGCCATCATCTCTTCATCCTGCGTCCAACCGCCGGAGCGAAACCGGGCCGCATCCTGCAGGTGGCCGCAACGGGCACGTGGACCGCCTATAACACCTGGGGCGGTTCCAACCATTATCAGGGAATTACCGGCCCAGGTCGCAATCAATACGCGCCGATGGTGAGCATCGAGCGGCCGTTCTGCCGCGGCTTCGTGGTCTTGCCGCCGGAGGCGCCGCGCGTGCCGCTGGAAGTCTCAATCCCCCCCGCCATGCCGCCGCGCTATCCACATATGGAATGGGCGTATGCGCATGGTTACAGCAAGAAATATGCCTCATCCGGCTGGGCGAGCTACGACAGCCATTTCTTCCGCTGGGCGGAGCGGAGCGGTTATGCGGTCGATCTCGCGAGCCAGCACGAGCTCCATTTCGAGCCGGAAATCCTCGATGGCTACGATTGCGTGGTCTTCGTCGGGCACGACGAATACTGGACTTGGGAAATGCGCGACGCCGTCGAGAATTATGTGACGAAGGGGGGCAGGGTCGCGCGCTTTGCCGGCAATTTCATGTGGCAGACACGGTTGGAAGACGAGGGTCGCCGTCAGGTCTGCTACAAGTATCGCGCCGCCGAAGATCCCATTCTCGAGGGTGGCGACGTGACCAGATTGAGCACGTCGTGGGAAGATCCGCGCGTCGGTCGCCCGGGGTCCGAGACTTTTGGTCTCCTTGCCACGCGTGGTCTTTATGTGGGTTGGGGCGGTTGTGCGCCGCGCGGTGCGCGGGGCTTTCCCATCTATCGTCCGGAACATTGGGCGTTCGCGGGGACGGGAATCTATTACGGCGACATTCTTGGAGCGGATTCGCACGTCTTCGGATACGAGGTCGACGGCCTCGATTACGTGATCGAAGGCGGCCTGCCGCGGCCGGCGGAAGGAAGTACCGCGCCCGAGGGCCTGCAGATTCTCGGCCTCGGAATGTCATCTCTCAAGGAGGAGAGCGCGGATATTCCAGCCGACGACCAATTTCTGTCCGACGAAGATGCACGCTTCGTGGCAAGGACCCTGATCGGCGACGATCGGCCACCGTCGGTCGATAAGGTCAAGCGCGGTGCCGGCATGATGGTCAACTTCCCGATGGGGAAAGGCGAGATCTTTCATGCGGGGACCTGCGAATGGGTGGCGGGATTGCTGCGGCAGGATCCCATGGTCGAGCGCGTGACAGCCAACATCATGGACCGCTATCTTGGCCCCCGCTAAAGGGGAGCGCCATGGAACTGATCGACCATACCGATATCGTCATACGCGAGGCTGCTGCATCGGATCTTGATGCGGTGGCGGCGATGCTGCGAAATCTCGGCCGGCATGTGGGCGCGGAACCCAAAGTCACCGCAGGAGATCTCGCGGCCTTCGGCCCCCTGGGCCGCCGGCACTTCGAAATCCTCGTCGCGGAGGCGGAGGGCGGTGTCGCGGGAATCGTGCTCTATTCCATCGTGTTCTCGGCCTGGCGGGGGCGTCCGGGAATTTTCGTCTCCGATCTCTTCGTCGTCGACACGGCGCGTGGCCGGGGGTTGGGCACGCGCCTCTTGCGCGCGGCGATCGCCCGCGAAGCGCCGCGCGACTGCGCCTTCCTCAAACTCGATGTCGATCGGGAGAACAAGACCGGTATCGGATTCTATGAGAAACTGGGCTTCGAGATCGCAGCCTCCGATCACATCATGGTGTTGGAAATCGACAATACGAAAGCGGAATAAAGTTGCAAGGAGAGGGCGTGATCCCACACGCGTTTTAACGGCCTCACCAAGCAGTGAAGCTCGCCTGCCCCCGCGACGCGCCATCATGCGGCCTCGCGTTCCCTATCATCGCTGCCGGAACACAGTTTCGCCGTGCAGGCGCCGTCCCACGCCTCGACAAAAGCCTCGCTTGTTACGCGTCCTGCCGTACGATAGGCCGTTCCCACACGGTCGTTGCGGGCGCATCCGCGCCCATGCCGATGCACTAACGCAGAGAAACACAGCAGTGCCAGACGGTATCGGTTTTTCAGTGCTCAACAATGTTCCGGCATTGATGGCCTATGCCGACCGGCACGAATGCTACCGGTTCAACAACAATACCTATCGGGAATGGTACGGGGTCGACCCGGCCGCCGTATATGGAAAGACCATTCGGGACGTCGTTGGGGACGTGAATTACGCCCGTCTCGAATCCTTCATCCGGCGGGTGCTCGCGGGCGAGGCCATCCTCTACGAAGAGGAATTGGTGACCGCCACGGGCCCTCGGTACGTTCAAGGCAGCTATTCGCCGGATTTTGCGCCCGACGGTACGGTTCAGGGGTTCTTCATTCTGGTTCTGGACATCAGCGAGCGGCGGGCGCTCGAATTGCGGTTGACTGAGAGCGAGGCGCGCTTTTCCGGCGCGTTTCAATCCGCCGCGATCGGAATGGCGATCGTCAGTCCGGAGGGGCGCTATCTCCAGGTCAATGCTGCGATGTGCCGGATGCTCGGCTACACGCCTCAAGAATTCTACGAGCTTTCGTTTCAGGACATCACGCATCCCGAGGACCTGATCGACGATCTTGCGTTGTCGAACGCGACGCTGGATGGACGCTGGCCGATCTACACGCTCGAAAAGCGCTATCGCCACAAGAACGGCTCCGACGTCAACACGGTCCTGAGTGTCTCCCTCGTTCGCGACGAGACGGGAGAGCCGCTCTATTTCGTCTCCCAGGTCCAGGATATCACCGATCGCAAACTGGCCGAGGAACGGCTGTTCAGGGAGCACGAGCTCTCGGAGGTGACGTTGCGATCCATTGCTGACGGCGTGATCACCACGGATGTGGGCGGACGTGTGACATATCTCAATCCCGTCGCCGAGGCCCTGACCGGCTGGTCTCTCGATGAGGCATGCGGCCGAAGCATCGACGTGGTCTACCAGGCGGTTGCCCATAACGGTGGAGCATCGGTCCTCGATCCGCTGACCATCGCGGTCGGGGAAGAAAGGGTTGTTTGGCTCGGGAGCAATGCGACGCTTCGCCAGCGGTACGGCGGCGAGGTGCCGATCGAAGATTCGGCCGCACCGATCCGCGACCGTTCGGGAGCCGTAGTCGGCGCCGTGCTGGTGTTTCACGACGTCACCCAACAGCGAGCTCTCGCAAGCCAGATGGCGCACATGGCGCATCACGACCCGCTCACGGATTTGCCCAATAGAACGCTGTTTCGGGACCGTCTCGAACAGGCCATGAATCAGGCAAGCCGCACGGGACGCGGCGTGGCGGTGCTGTTTGGGGATCTCGACCGGTTCAAGCACGTCAACGACACGCTTGGCCACGCGGTCGGCGACAGGGTCATGGTCGAAGTGGCAAACCGATTGCTCGGCTGCATCGGCGAGGGCGATACGGTTAGTCGCTGGGCAGGCGACGAGTTCGGCATATTGTGTCCGCAAGTCGATATCTCGGGTACGGCCATCTCGGATCTCGCCGGGCGTATCGTGCGCGCGATCAGTGAGCCGATCCGCGTGGACGGATATCCCGAGCCCGTTGAAATCGGCATTTCGCTGGGCATCGCGCTTTATCCGCTCGACGCCAGTGGCAGCGATGAACTGATGCAGGCGGCGGACGTTGCGCTGTACGACGTGAAACGCAATGGGCGCGGCAATTACCAGTTCTTCTCCACCGCGATGAATGAAGGAGCCCGCGAACGGGCCAGCATGGAGGCGATCCTCCGCCAGGCCATTCGCAACGATAATCTCGAGTTGGAATATCAACCGCGAGTCCAGCTCTCGTCAGGACACGCCACAGGCGTGGAGGCACTGGTGCGGCTGCGGCATGGCGGGGACCTGATCTCCCCGACGCGTTTCATCCGCATTGCGGAGGAAACCGGATTGATCGGCCTCGTGGGCGCTTGGGTCGTCGCATCCGTCTGCCGGCAGCTCACCGCCTGGTCGGACACGCCCCTTAGACATCTCAAGGTTTCGATCAACGTATCGCCCATGCAGGCACGCCGCGAGGAGTTCTACGACACGCTCGTGGAGACCACCGAGCGATATGGCATCTCCCCCTCGCGCATAGAGCTCGAAATCACAGAGAGCACGCTGGTGGAGCCGAAGCAGCGGATCACCGCGAATCTGGCAAGGCTGCAGAAGGCGGGCTTCACGGTGGCGTTGGACGATTTCGGCACGGGCTATTCGAGCCTGTCCTACCTCAACCGTCTGCCGGTCGACACCCTGAAGATCGACCGTTCATTCGTGAGCGACAGCGATTCGCCGGAGGGTTGCGCCGTGGTGGCGGCGATCGTGGCGCTCGGAAAGGCTCTCGGGAAAGGCATTGTGGCAGAAGGCGTCGAGACGCGCCGGCAGCTCGACTGGTTGAAGGCGATCGGGTGCGAAGAGGTGCAGGGCTTCTATTTTTCGCCGGCGCTCGCTGCATGCGACCTCGAAGCCGCATTGCTGGCACTCGGGCTCCTTCCCGTCGGCGAGTGAGGCGGGACGTGAGAACGGCCTAGAGTACGACGATTCCCGCATGCTTGGCTTTGTTGTCCGGCTCCACATGGATGGTGACCTGAGCCTCGCCGATCTCGGCCTTGAGAGCGCGCTCCAACCGGTCGCAAATGTCGTGCGCCTGCGTCACGCTCATGCCGCCCTCGACCACCAGATGAAAATCCACAAAAACGATTCGGCCGGCGTGGCGCGTGCGCAGGTCGTGAGCCTCGATCGCGCCTTCGGCGTTGATCGCGATCACCTCCCGCACGCGGCTGAGCACCGCTTCGGGAAGCGCTTCGTCCATCAGGCCGCCGATGCTTTCCTTCATCAACATCCAGCCGGACCAGATGATGTTGAGGGCGACGAACGCCGCCAGCACAGGATCGAGCCAGTACCAGCCGGTCAGGGGGACAAGCAGCAAGCCCGCGATAACACCCGCGGACGTCACCACGTCGGTCATCAGGTGGCGACCGTCAGCGGCAAGCGCGGGAGAGCGCCGCCGCCGACCTTCACGGACCAGCACCCAGGCCCACGCGGCATTGATGAGGGTCGCGGCCCCGTTGATGGCGAGACCGAGCGCGGGCGCATCGATAGCCTTCGGGTTGAGGAAACCCGAATAGGCCTCTCGCAGGATCGCCAGCGCGGCGATGATGATGAGGACGCCCTCGAGGACCGCCGAGAAATACTCCACCTTGTGGTGGCCATAGGGGTGGTTCTTGTCGGCGGGCTCGGCGCTGAGACGGACCGCCATCAGAGCCGCGAGGGCCGTCACGACATTGATGATACTCTCGAGCGCATCGGAATAGAGCGCGATGCTCCCCGTGACCCGRTAGGCGGCATATTTCAGCGCAAGAACGATCGTTCCGACGAAAATGCTGCCAATGGCAAGTTTCTGGATCTTGTCCATCTTGTCACGACTTCAAGGGCGGATCGGGATTGGCCGACCTTATAGACGCCCCCGCTGCCAGCGCCAAGTCATTGTTCGGGTTTGCAAATCGCTCGCAGGTGCAACCGTTCTGCCATGCGGGGTCCATGATCTCCGCCCTCAGGCGGCCGCGGAGAGACGCTTCCGTAAGGTCGCGTAATAGCCGGACAAGGAGGGAGCCAGATCCACGCAACGCTGCATCAACCGCAGGGCTTCGGCACCGTCGCCTTTGCGAAAGGCAGCGAGCATCCGGGGATGCAGGTCCGCGACTTCCTTGAGGGCCTCTTCCCGCCCGTCAGGCGCCAGCACCGTGTAGATCGCGGATTCGGTCGCCCGGCCGCGCACGGCGATGCGGTCGAGTTCGATCAGCACATGCTCGGTGCGGACGGCCTCCGCGGTGACCGGCCCGAGGATAATCGACACGCCGTATTCCTTGGACAAGCCTTCGAGGCGAGAGGCGAGGTTCACGGTGTCGCCAAGCACCGAATAATCGTAACGCCAGCGCGATCCCACATTGCCAACGACGCAATCGCCCGTGTTGATTCCGACGCCGACCGCGAAGGCAGGTGCAGAAGGGCCCTCCTCCTCGCGAAGGACGCGGTTCAGTTCGCCGACCGCTTTCAACATTCGCTCGCCGGCGCGAACCGCGCGCTGCGCGTGATCGGGTGTGGGCAGCGGAGCGTTCCAGAACGCCATGACGCAATCGCCCATATATTTGTCGATGGTGCCGCCTTCGGCGAGAATCGCCTCGGAGAGCGGATCGAGCAGGCGATTGATGAGCGCGGTCAGCCGTTCGGGCTCGTCCTTCAGCCGCTCGGACAGGCTGGTGAATCCGCGAACGTCGCAGAACAGGACCGTGAGATTGCGGCGCTCGCCACCGAGCTTGAGCGCCGAGGGGTCCTGTGCCAACTGCGCGACGAGATCGGGCGAGAGATAGCGCGAGAAGGCGTGCGACACCGCCCGCCGCAGCCGTCGCTCGCGCGCGTAATCAATGCCTAACCGGGCTCCCACGACAAGAAGTGCCCCCGCGGCCGGCACCACAGGYGGCGCCCAGGTTCTGCCGGTGCGCAGAAGCAGCCAGCTTCCCACCAAAATTCCGAGAAGCAGCAGGATGGCAGCCGAACCCGTGTGCCAGTTGACGCCGTGTCGACACACGAACGCTGCGAGCAAGGCAACGCCCAGGACAATCCCCAAGGTGGCGATGCGCGGGATCGGCACCACGTAGAGCCGATGCAGCAGATTGTCGATGATGGTGGCCTGAACCTCGACACCCGCCGTGAGACTTTCGCTCGTCAGCGTATAGGGCGTGGGAAAGGCATCGACGGAACCACTGTCGACAGTCGCCGAGGCTTTTAGACTGAGACCCACCAGAACGATGCGATCCTTGAATTTCTCCGGTGGCAGAAACGCGTCGGGGTCGAGCGCCTGGTAATACGACACCGTGGGGTAGGATCGCGGAGGACCGAAATATTGAATGAGGGACTCAGCCGGCGGCGGCTGCGTTTCGATGCCTGCCGTTCGCAGAATCTGCGCGGCGAAACTGTCGGGCGCGTTCGGCATGGTCCGCAACGCTGCGTCCCCGTCGAGCGCAACCGAAGTCAGGCCGTCCACGGCGCCCGCATCGAGAAACATGTCGAGCGGAGCGACGCGGGTGACCTGGACGCCCTGGTCGAGGTGGGTCGCCACCTGGTCGGCGGCCAGGACGACATCCGGCCCAAGGACTTTTGCCAAAGCCTGGTCGGCCTCTTCGGTAGAAGGCTCTGCGAAGATGATGTCGAACGCCACGACCTTGGCGCCGGCCTGACGAAGTTTCTCGACAAGGCGTGCATGAAGCTCGCGCGACCATGGCCAGCGCTGGCCGACCTCCGAGAATGAAGGTTCGTCGATGGCCACCACGAGGGCGCCGGGATCGGCCGGGCGAAGAGGAAAAATCGTCGAATAGATGTCGTAGAAGCGCGCCTCCACCAATTGAAATCCCGGCAGGAGCGAAAGCGGCAGCAGCAGCCCGGTCACGAGGGCGGCGATCGCCCAGTGGTGCCAGATCGCTTCCCTTGCCGCCCCGCTGGATGGTGCGGCCTTGCCCATCTCAGAAACGCGCCTTCACGGTAGCGGCGACTGCGCGCCTCGGGCCGGGGATGGCGGGCGTGATCTCGTATTCGGCATCGAAGAGGTTCAGCGCAGTCACCCCCAAGAGCAGGCGGCGATCCGGCGTTTCCCATGTGACGGCTGCGTCGGCCGTCCAGTAATCGTCGAGTCCGACGCCGAGAAGGTCGCCGGTCCGCTGTCCCACGTAGGTTGCGGCGACTGTCAGCTTGATGCGGCTGGGGTGAATGAACGTAATACCGGCCCGTGCAAATCGATCGGCGATGAAAGGCACATCACGCCCCAACGCTTCTTGAGAACGGATGTCCGAATTCGTGGTGCCGATGGTGCCGAAAACCCCAATCCCATGCGTCAGCCAGAGGTTGGCTGTTGCCGCGAGTCGGTCGATTCGGGCTTTGCCGATCGAAAGGCTGTCGAATGTGTTGGCGACCGGGAGGCTGAGATCCTGCAGGTC